>VBNY01000221.1 GCA_005877705.1 Gammaproteobacteria bacterium | reverse complement strand
GCCGGGCAAGGACCTGCGCGAGCGGGTGAACGACGGGGCGGATCGCCCGATACGTGATTGAACAGTATGCCGGTTGCGGCGGCGCTATACGTTGCAGCGGGCCAGCTGTATTGTCTCGTACGTGTTCGAGCTGCCCCCCTTTATATTGGCGCTGGCATTCATTGCGGTGGGTGCCGCGGCCTGGTATCTCGGACGTCGCAACGGTGCGGCGCGCACCGTGCGGCTGCCGCGCGACTACTACATCGGTCTCGATCACCTCATCAACGACCGCTTCGACCACGCGGCGGAGATCTTCGCCCGGATGGCCGCGGCTGATGGCGATGCCGCTGAAATCCAGTTCGCGCTCGGCAGCCTTTTCCGGCGCCGCGGAGAGGTCGACCGCGCCATCGCCATCCACTCACGCCTGCAAGCCTCGGGCAACGCCGGACTGCGTGACAAAGCGGCGTTCGCCCTCGCTCTCGATTAACTTAGCCCCGGACTTATGGGCCGCGCCGAGCGGCGAGCACCGCAACGCAGCCCTCGACCATCTGGTGCGGATTTACGAGAGCCAGGGCGATTGGGCCAATGCGCTCAAGATCTTCCGCGAGCTGCCGCCGGCCGTACAACAGGAGCGGTGTCGAATCGCCGCGCACTATCTGTGCGAGCTGGCCGAGCATGCGCTTCTGCAAGGGGATAGCGAGCGCGCGCGCACCCTTCTGCGGCAGGCGCGCACGCACCACCCGGAGCTGCCGAGGGCCGACATCCTGACCGCCCGCATCACCGAGATGGCAGGCGACTCGAGCGGCGCCCTGATGCTTTACCTGAAGGCTTTGGAGATCTCTCCCGGCCTCGCGCTCGAGATCATTCCGCGCGTGCTCAACATCTCCCGGGAGTTGGGGCAGAGCGAGATGCTCGGCGAACTCGTCGAGCGGCTGCGGCGCACAGGGCGGGTAAACGCGCGGCAACTCGTGTGGCTGCTGGCGACGGCTCTCCCCCCGCAGGACGTCCGGCGGCTGGCGGCGATCGCCGGCGAGTCGGGAGGCGGCATGGAAACCGGCTCCGATGCCGCCTCGCTGGGCGCCTTGCTGACGCGGATCGGGGACGCCGGCGGCCGCTATCAATGCGATGAATGCGGACTGCATAGCGTAGGCTGGTACTGGCGTTGCCCGAAGTGCCGTTCGTGGGACAGCATGCATCCTTCGGTCTTCAAGTGGGCGGAGCGCACGGACGAAGCTGCTCCCTATGCCTCGCGCGGCTGAGCGGGCGAGCAGGCGGCGAGGCATGTACCTTGCTAAGTCTAAAGTGGCCTGCGGTCCTTTAATCAATGCGGGAGAGGCGAGATGAGGACGAGTCCGAAATCGGTCATCCGTACGGCCGTGTTTCCCGTGGCTGGCCGCGGTACGCGCTTCCTGCCCGCGACCAAGGCGAGCCCCAAGGAAATGCTGCCGGTCGTCGACAAGCCGCTGATCCAGTACGCGGTGGAGGAGGCGCTGGCGGCCGGCGCGACCCGTCTCGTGTTCATTACCGGGGCGGCGAAGCGCGCCATCGAGGATCATTTCGATTCCGACCAGGAGCTGGAGCACATGCTCGAGCAGCAGGGCAAGAGCGATCTGCTGAACCAGCTGCGCAGCGTGCTGCCTTCGTACGCCTCCTGCATCTATATCCGCCAGCCGGCGCCCCTCGGCCTCGGCCACGCTGTGCTGTGCGCGCAGCCCGCGGTCGGCGCCGAGCCGTTTTTCGTGCACCTCGCCGATGACCTGATCCGCAGCGAAGTAGCCTGTCTGCAGCAGATAGCCGAGGTCTACAGAGCCAAGCGCGCGAGTGTGCTCGGCGTACAGGCGGTCCCGCGCCAGGATCGAGCCGCGTACGCAGCATCGTCGAAAAGCCGAAACCGGCGGCGGCACCCTCTAATCTCGCAGTGGTCGGCCGCTACGTGCTGGCTCCGGCGATCTTCGAGCATCTGGAAAAGCTCGGGCATGGCGCCGGCGGCGAGATTCAGCTCACCGATGGCATTGCCGCCTTGATGCGCGAGGAGGCCGTCTACGCGCATCGCTTCACCGGCAAGCGCTATGACTGCGGCAGCAAGCTCGGCTATCTGCAGGCCACGGTGGAATACGCGTTGGGTCATCCCGCCCTCGGCCGCGAATTCCGCAAGTACCTCCAGGGCCTCGACTTCTCGAGGACGGTGCCCAAGGATGCAGCGGGCCGGCTGCCTTCGGAGTCACCGCGCCGGGGCGGCAACGGCCGCGGTAATGGCCCTGCCACAAACAGTGGCGGCTCGGGCAAGCGCGGCGGGAAGTCACGTCACGTGCGCGCAGCGTAGCGTCGCGCGAGCCAGGTGCACACGATTAGCTGCAACGGGTGATACACCATCAACGGCAGCACGAGCATGCCGAGCGCCGCGTGATTGGCAAACAACACTCTGGCGATCGACACGCCGTTCGCGAGACTCTTCGTCGATCCGCAGAACACGGCTGCTATCTCATCCTCGCGCGATAGTCCGAGCGCGCGGGCGAGACGCACGGTCAAGCCGATCGCCGTGACCAGCAGCAGTGCAGTCAGCGCCGCGACGAGCGCGATCACGGCCGCTCCCTGCGCCGACCACACGCCCGCCTGGGTCGACTGGCAGAACGCAGCGTACACAATGAGCACGATGACGCTGCGGTCGACGTAACTCACCCAACCTCGGTATCTTTCGAGGAACGCCGCGAGCACCGGCCGCGACAGCTGTCCTGCTGCGAAAGGCAGCAGCAGCTTCGTCACGATATCGACGATCGCCTTTGCGAGCGGCAGCTCGTGGCCGCTCGTGTGGGCCATCACGCCGGCGAGCGCGGGCGTGAGAAACATCCCCAACAGGCCGGAGAGCGTCGCGTTGAACACCGCGCCCGGCACATTGCCCTTCGCCACGGCGGTCAAGGCGACGGACGATGAGATCGTCGAGGACTGGGCGCACAGGTAAAAGAACCCCGTCAGCAGATCGAGCGGCACCAGTCGCCGCACGAGCATTACCACCACGATCCCGAGCAGCGGGAACACGGCGAATGTCGTGAGCTGGGTGAAGAGGTGCAGACGCCAGTTCCTCGTGCCGGCCGCGAGCCGGCGCGGTGCGAGAGCCGCGCCGTACAGAAAGAAGATGAGCGAGATGCCGACGCCGGTGACCGTCGGCATGTGCAGCACGCCTCGATCGGCGCCGGGGCCGGGATACAGCAGACCGAGCGCAACCGCGACGAACAGCGCTACGAGGAAACCGTCCGGCCGCAAGGCCGGAGCGCGAGCGGGCGGCTTACTCACGCCAACCACACTGTGACGACAGCGCCCCCGCGAGCATACCGGCACCTGCTGCGGGTGATCGGCGCGTCCTGAGCTTCAGTGCCCAATACCGGTGCGCTGAGTGATCAAAGTGTGGGATGCGTTTGAGCTCGGCAATTTTCATGTGTGGATCTGTACGCAAGCCTCGGCATCGGGCGTGCCAGCATATACTCGAGTCGCAAGTGCCTGAAAACGCAACTCGTGTTCGCCAATCGCTGCGCGCGCAACGATTCCGAAGCGTCCGCACGCCGGACACCGGACGGTGGCGGACACAGCGCGGACAGCGCGGACAGGTCTGCGACGGTGGTTGCGATGCAGCTGAAGTGATGGCCGCGGCGCTCGAGTCTCTCATGACCGCGGTTTCGGCTTGCATGCGCGCGCGTCACGTCGCAAGCTGCTGACCCTCACTCCCAAGGAGGATCCGATGGCCAACCGCCGTTCCACTGTTTCCGCCGCTACGACTGACCCCACCGCATCCGCCGACAAGACACCCTCCGCTCGCCGCGGCTCGCGCGCCAAGCTACCCGCCGAGTCGCCGGCGCCGCCGCGTGTTGATATATCACCAGAGGCGCGCCGCGCGATGATCGCGGAAGCTGCTTATTTGCGTGCCGAGCAGCGCGGATTCACGCCCGGCTGCGAGGCAGACGACTGGCTGCTTGCGGAGGCCGAAGTTGACGCTCTGCTCGGGGCAGAGCACCGCGGCTCACACCAGTAAAGGCGGCGCACGGGCAGCACGCTGCCCGCGAGTTTGCTTGGCCCTGGCGCCCCTAGTTCGCGTCCGCGGGCTGCGGCGCGACGCCGTTCTTTCTTGGTTTCGGCGTGCTCTTCGGCACGTCGGATTTCGACGCTCCCGCCGGCCTCGGCGCCGGCGGCCGCAGCCCGTTTGAGTACAGCACGCGCCCGTCTGGACAGACGAACACCGCATCGTACTCCGGCATCCGATTGATGATCTCGAGTGCCTTCTCGGGCCCGAGGACAAATGCGGTCTTCGACATGCCATCGGTCTGCGTCGCCGTCGGCCCGAGGACGGTCGCGCTGCGAACCTTGCTCGCGGAGTGCCCGGTGTGCGGATCGATGATGTGGTGATAGCGCACGCCTTTTTCGTCGAAGTAGCGCTCGTAATCGCCTGAAGTCGACATTGCCGCGTCGGACAACGGAATGCGCGTGACGACCTTGTCTTTGTCGTCCGGGTGACGTATGGCGACGAGCCACGGCCGGCCCAGGTGATCGCCGATGATGCGCGTATCTCCGCCGGCGGTCACGACGATTCCACAGTCGACGGCATATCCCTTGCCGATGCCGCCGAGATCGATGCGCATCCCGGGATGCTCGAAACGCACCGTGTGGTGCTGCTGATCGAGCAGCATGTTGCGCCAGTTCACGGCCGGCAATGCGGCCTTGATCTGGGCCTCCGTGGGTTTGACGTGGCGGCGATAGTCGTACAGATAGCCGACGCTCGCGTACGTGATATCGAAGGCGCCTGCGGTGATCTCGGAGTAGTGCGTCGACAGCTTGATCAGGTCGAACAGCTCCGGATCGACCTGCACCGGCTCGCGCGCGGCGCGCGCGTTGATCTGCGAGAGCTGACTGTCGGGCTTGTAGTGGCTCATGAGGTCATCGATGCGGTGCATCTCGGCCATCACGGCGTCGATGGCGGCGTTGCCGTGGGTCGGGTCCGTGTCCCACAGCTCGACGTAGATGCGCGTGCCCATGATGGCCTCCGTGCGCTTGAGCCACTCGGCATGCGCCGCCTGCGGCAGCGCGCCCAGGAGCGAAAACACCGACAGGAACGCGGTGAGGCGAATGTCCATCGGGGCGATCCTCGTTTTTCCGGCTCCGCTGCGTCAAGTACTGTTGCTTTTTGGACTATGCAGCTATAGTCGCGGCGAGTCGAGTTACGGGGGCGACCGTGGGATGCATCAAGTGGCCGAGAATCGGGCTGATCACCACGGCGCTTGCCTCCTGCGCGGCCAGCGCGTGGGCGCAACTGCCCAATGAGCCGGCCACCGTGGAGATGTTGCCGCAGCAGCCGGGGCCGCACTGGCTCTGGGTCAACGATATCGCCTTCTTCAACTTCGCCGACGGCAAGGCGGTCCTCGTGGACGGGGACGCCGGCAAGCCGCTCGGGATGCTCAGCACCGGAGTCGGATTCAACGGCGTAGTCATCCCAAGTAAAGCCGACGTCATCTACTCGCCCGAGACCTATTATTCGCGCGGCACGCGCGGTACACGCACCGATGTCGTCACCATCTACGATGCAGCCGGGCTGCGCCCCGTCGCTGAGATCGAGATTCCGCCGAAGCGCTCCTCGAACATGCCGATGGTGAGTGCCGCAGCGCTCACCGACGATGATCGCTTCCTGCTCATCTACAACTTCACGCCGGCGCAATCGGTGACGGTCGTGGATGCGCGCGGCCGCAAGTTCGCAGGCGAGATCGAGACGGCCGGCTGCGCACTCGTGTATCCCACCGGAGCGCGCAGCTTCTTCTCGATCTGCGGCGACGGTTCGCTGCTGGCAGTCACGCTGAACGAGGCGGGGGGTCTGGCCGGCAGCACGCGCACCGCGGAGCTGTTCGATGGCATGAAGGATCCGCTCACCGAGAAGGGTGTGCGCTCGGGCGACACCTGGCTGTTCGCTTCTTTCGAGGGCACGATCTACCCGATCCAGAGCCGCGCGCAGGGCATTCAGCTCGCCGAGAAATGGTCGCTGTTCTCGAGCCCGGAGCGTGCCGGCCGGTGGCGCACCGGCGGTCTGCAGCACCTGGCGCTGCATCGGGGGAGCAACCGACTGTACGCGCTCGTGCACCAGGGCGGCCCAGAGACGCACAAGGATCCCGGCACCGAGATCTGGGTGTACGATCTCGCCTCCCGGCGCAAGGTGCAGCAGATTCCCGTACACAACAAAACCGGCTCGATCCAGGTGTCGCAGGATTCGAAGCCGTTGCTCTACGCGAGCTTCATCGAAAGCAACGTGCTCGACATCTATGATGCCTCCTCGGGACAGTACCTGAGGTCGATCGACAGCATCGCGCAGAGCCCGACCATTCTCGTAACCCCGTGAGGTTGGCATCCGTGTACCCCATCGATCCGGTGGCGGGCGTGATCATCACCAGCTGCTTCGCGCTGCTCTTTGGCGCGGCAGGCGTGCACAAGGTGCGCGATTTGCGTCAGTTCGCGGAGGTATTCGCAGCCTACGACGTGCTTCCCGGATGGCTGAGTCTCCCCATGAGCCGGATCGTGCCGGCGCTCGAGGTGCTGCTGGCGAGCGGATTGCTGATCCCTGTTGCCCGTGAGCGCGCGAGCCTGGCGGGATCCCTGCTGCTTGCGATCTACGCTGCAGCTATCGCAGTCAATCTGCGGCGCGGACGCCGGGAGCTGGACTGCGGCTGCATGGGGTTTGGACGAAGCCGCAGCATCTCGCCGGGGCTGGTGTGGAGGAATGCCGTGCTGGCACTAGCGTTGCTCACGGCGGGCTGGCTTCCTTGGAGCTCGCGGCCGCTCAACTGGTTAGACGTGTTGACGATTGTTGGAGGCGTCTGCGCGGGGGCGCTGCTGTACGTGGCGCTGGACGGCCTGCTCGAATTGTCTCGGCGCCTGCCGCACCGGCCGAGTTTCGCGCGGGATGACGGGGCCGGCGCATGAAGTGGTTCGATGCGGTCACTGAAGGATCGGCGCGGCATCTGGCGCGGCGGCTCTCCAGGCGCGGCCTGCTCGGTAGTCTCGGGACGGCGCTCGTGGGCGCCGCTGCCCTGCCATTGTTGCCGGTCGCGCGGGGCGCCGAGCCGCGCGCGTCCGCGCTGCCGGCGCAGGCCGATCCGGGGGATCCCAAGACATGTGAATACTGGCGCCATTGCGCGATCGATGGCTTCCTTTGCAGCTGCTGCGGCGGGTCACAACACAGCTGTCCGCCCGGCACCGAGCCGTCAGCGATCACCTGGATCGGAACGTGCCATAACCCCGGCGACGGCCGCGATTACATCGTTTCCTACAACGACTGCTGCGGCAAGAGCACCTGTGGCCGCTGCCTCTGCAATCGGAACGAAAACGACAAGCCGCTCTACATCCCGTTCCAATCGAACGATTACAACTGGTGCGCGGGCAGCCAGGCGGGAATCGCCTATCATTGCTCAACGTCGCGGATCGTGGGGTTCGTGAAGTGACGGCATGCCTGCGCTACCGCGGCGCTTTGTGTCCGTTCGCCGCCACGCTGGCAGCCGCGGCGCTGACGCTGAGCCACGTTGGTGCGGCCTGCGCAGCCGAGCCGCAGGTCGACTACATCCTCAACTGCATGGGATGTCACCTCGCCGATGGCTCGGGCGTCGCCGGTAAGGTGCCGTCGGTTCGCGATTCGCTCGTGCCGCTCTCGGCCACTGCCGCGGGACGGCGTTACCTGGTGCAAGTGCCCGGCTCGTCGCAGTCGCCGCTGTCGAACCTCGAGCTCGCCCGGCTCCTCAGCTGGATGGTTCGCAACCTGAGCGCCGTGGCGGTGCCCGCGACCTTTGTCGACTTCACGGGAGAGGAGGTTGGCAGCTATCGCGCGACTCGACTCGTGGCGGTCGCCGAAACGCGGGCGCGCCTCCTGTCGAGCTCCAACACGCCGCTGCCAGCCGAACCCTAGTCGGAGCTCCTCATGCACTCCATTTGCCAGCGCAGCCTCGGTTGCACGCTACGCGCTGGCCGAACGGCCCACCCCGGCGCTCGCGATACCGCCGAAGCGGGCGTACGCCGCGGCGTTCGCGGCCGGCAGCGGGTCGCTTATCGTGCTGGCGGTGTTCGACAGAAAGCCTTCCGCGGCGGCGAACACGCGCGCATAGAGTCCTTTGCACAGCTCGTAGCCGGCCGCACCTATCCAATCCGCGGGCAACAGCGCAGGCGGCAATAGCGGGTCCTGCAGGTGGATCTTGCGGTATTCATGAATCAACAGCGTGCGGATCACGAATGCGGGCTCGGCCGCAACCGCGGCGCGGGCGGCAACCGCCGACTCGACAGGCGCGAACGTGTCGACGAATCGCCGATAGCGGCGCGCGAGCTCGCCGAGATCCCACCCCGAGGCGACGAGCCGTCGATCCACCTCGATCCCCTCGCTGGAGCTTTTCAAAAGCAACCCGTTGGCGGCGCCACGCAGACTGCCGAGCCACTCGCGAGCCTGCTCGAGGCTGCAGTTCGGATGCGCGAACACGCCCGCGCTCACCTGACCGAAGCCCAGCCACCGCAGCTCGTCACGGATGTGCTGCCGGCGGCGGCCGGTCGTGGGCGGCAGGATCGCGAGCGTCCACTGGCCGTCCCACGCTCGGGGGATCTCGCCATAGATGCGCCGCGTGGCCTCGGCGAAGCGCTGCTGTCCGTTGGATGTCAACCGGTATTCGCTGCGGCGCCCGTCGCGGCGCGCAGCCAGCCAGCCGTCCCGGGCAAGGCGCGCCACCGAGGTGCGCACGAGCCGCTCCGTGAGTCCGAACGGCTGCGCCAGGCGAATCAGGCTGCCGAGGGTGACCAGGCCGCCGCGCGGCGCGATCGCGTCGCCGAAGATCGTGACGAGCAGGGAGCCGCCGCGCAGCGGCCGCTGGGCTCGGAAACGGCGCAGCAGAGTCTGGGTGGCGGCGGCGACGGGTTCGCGCATGCGGGGGCTTTGCCGGACCGGGGCGATAATCTTCTCACGGATCGCTCACAGACGTGACACAGAAAGCGTTGTGTGAGCAGATTTGTTGTGTCACGATTGGCCGACTCAAGGGGAGTGCGATGAGCCTCATTAGCATTAGATCCGTGGCCGGGACGCTCGCCCTGCTCGCCGGGTTGTCATCCGCCCGTGCGGCGGACAGTCCTCAAAACACTGGCGCAGTGGAGGAGATCATCGTTACGGCTCAACGCCGCGAGGAGACCGTGCAGAACGTGCCGCTCTCCATTACGGCGCTGAGCGCAAGAGCGCTGCAAGAGAAGGCCGTGACGAGCTTCTTCGACTACGCGGGTCAAGTGCCGGGGCTCGCGTTTGGCTACACCGGTGATGGCAGCGGCACCGCACGCACCATCTCCATCCGCGGCATTTCCGGCGACGGCGCTACCGGCTTCTATATCGATGAAACACCCGTCCCCGACTCGATTGACCCGCGGGTGGTGGATCTGCAGCGCATCGAAGCGCTGCGCGGACCCCAGGGCACCCTGTACGGAGCCCGGTCCATGGGAGGCACCGTGCGGCTCATCACGCAGCAGCCCAATCTCTCGGACTTCGAGGGCTGGGCCAAAGCAAACGGCTCGCACACGCTGAACGCGGACACTGCGAACTACGGGCTCGACGCGGCCGTCAACCTGCCGCTCATCGCCGATCGGATGGCGCTGCGCCTCGTCGGCTTCGCACAGCACGAAGGCGGATTCTTTCAGCCCCGCTTCCTCGCGAATCCAGCCGCTGTGGCCAATCTGCCGCCCAATGCGAACCCCACCGCGCTCAACGGTCTGGCGACCTCGACCGTAAAGGATGTCGGCCGGACGAACAGCTTTGGTGGCGCGGCGTCCCTGTTGATCCGGCTGGGCAGTGCTGTGAGCGTCACGCCCCGTGTGCTGTTCCAGAAGTCGGATGCGAACGGATTGGAGTACACGGACGTGGGCGCTTACCCTGTGCCAACTCCAGCGCCGCCCGCGATCAGCATGCACCCCGCAGGCTTTACTCAATACCGGTTTTTCAACCTGCCGGAGAGCAGCCATGACCGCTGGACGCTGGCCTCCGTTGCCGTCAAATGGGAGACGGGCTTCGGCGTGCTGACATCCTCGACTTCCTACCTCAATCGCACGGTGGACGAGACCGAGGACGAGACCGACTTTCTGTGGCAGAACCTGCTTGCGCCGTACGATGGTGTGCCGCTGCCAAACGGCTCCGCCTATCACGCCGTGCCGATTGCCTCGACGATCGAGGAGCTCAAGCAGATTCACGAATTTGTCGAGGAAGTTCGCTTCGTATCCCACTTGTCCGGCCCGTTGCAGTACGTAGCGGGTGCGTTTTTCTCGGACACGCGTGGGCGCGTTCCCTACGCCGGGTACTACCCGCCGGCGCTCGCCCCCGGAATCAGCCAGACCGCGGGCGTGCTCACGATTGGGATACCCGTAAACCCGGCGAATCCCGATGAGATCTTTGGTCAGGACTATCAGACGCGCGTCAGCGAGCCTGCCGTCTACGGCGAAGTGTCGTATCTCTTCACGGATGCGCTGAAGGCGACCGTCGGCCTGCGCGGCTATCAAATACGCACCGAGAGCGGCGGCTATCTCGAGGGTCTGGCATTTGGCGGAGCGCGATTGACCGATCCGCAGGCCTCGTTCACCGAGCATGGGGTCAATCCCAAGGCCGAAGTGGACTATCACATCGACGCCGACAAGATGATATACGGCCTGGCGGCACGCGGTTTCCGACCCGGCGGTCTCGTGCCCTCGATACCCGGCAACAGCGCGGTCGACCCGTTGGGATGCTTCGCACAACTGCAGGCGCTCGGCTACACGAGCGCCGCCCAGACGAAGAGCTACAAGTCGGATCACTTGTGGAACTTCGAGGCCGGTGCGAAGACCGACTGGGCCGATCACCGCATGACCTTGAACGGATCCGTCTTCTACATAGACTGGAGGGCCAATGCGGGAGCGGCGGTGAGCAAGGGGTTCGACCTTGACTTGCACACCCGGGTCGTAGAGAACCTCGACCTTTCCGCCGGCGTGGGCTATCAGCGCGCACGGATAACAGAGACCAGTCCCGCTTCGCCGCAGCAGGTCGGCGATCGCGTCTATCAGGTGCCGGACTGGACCGGCACCGCCTCGGCAACCTACCGGATACCGCTCGCCGGCGAGCGCAGCGTGGTCGCGACCGCCGGTTATTCGTACACCGGCAGCAGCCGGAGCGCGAGTGTAACGGCGGCGCAGCCGCGGGTTCGGCCGGGCTACAGCGTGCTCGATGCGCGCATCGCCTACGTGTTCGGCGGGCAGGAAGTCGCACTCGTCGGCAAGAATCTGACCAACGTCGAGGCCAACCTGGCCGACAACCGGTCCCTGGCGGCGGAGACGCTCGGTCGCCCGCGGCTCGTGATAAACCAACCTCTGACAATAGGAGTCGAGTTCCGGGCGTCGTTCTAACGCAATCGTGGCATTCCCTGCGACGAGTTCGGTAAATCACGGTGAACGGCGCGACAGATCTCGAGCCCATTGAGCGGGCGAGCGTGGACGAGCTTCGCGGGCTGCAGCTCGAGCGGCTCAAGGGGTCGGTGCGGCATGCCTACGAGAACGTCGCGCACTACCGCCGCAGCTTCACCGCTCACGGTGTCCACCCCGATGATTTGCAGTCGCTGGAAGATCTCGCCAAGTTCCCGTTCCTCAACAAGCAGGACTTCCGCGACAACTACCCGTTCGGGCTGTTCGCCGTGGCGCGCGAGCGGGTCGTCCGCATTCACGCCTCGAGCGGCACCACGGGCAAGCCGACCGTCGTCGGCTATACCGCCGGCGATATCGATAACTGGGCGAATCTGGTGGCGCGTTCGATCCGGGCGGCCGGTGGCGGTCCTGGCGACATCGTGCACGTGGCTTACGGCTATGGACTGTTCACCGGCGGCCTGGGCGCTCACTACGGCGCCGAGAGACTCGGCTGCACGGTCATTCCAATGTCGGGCGGGCAGACCGAGAAGCAGGTGCAGCTCATACAGGATTTCCGCCCGGACATCATCATGGTGACTCCGTCCTACATGCTCAACATCGCCGAGGAGTTTGTGCGGCAGGGCCTCGACCCGCGAGCGAGCTCGCTGCGCATCGGCATCTTCGGAGCCGAGCCGTGGACGGAGGCGATGCGCGCCGGGATCGAGGATCGCCTCGCCCTCGACGCCGTGGACATCTATGGCCTGTCCGAGGTGATGGGCCCGGGTGTCGCGAGCGAGTGCGTCGCAACCAAGGACGGTCCGGTGATCTGGGAAGATCACTTCTACCCCGAGATCATCGATCCGCACACCGGTCGCGTGCTCGGGGACGGTGACGAGGGGGAGCTGGTGTTCACCTCGCTCACCAAAGAGGCGTTGCCGGTCATCCGCTATCGGACGCGCGACCTGACCCGGCTGCTGCCGCCGACCGCCCGCTCGATGCGGCGCATGGCGAAGATTACCGGCCGCAGCGATGACATGCTCATCATCCGCGGCGTGAACGTCTTCCCGTCGCAGATCGAGGAGTTCGTGCTGCGTACCACGGGGCTGTCCCCGCACTACCAGCTGGAGCTCACGAAAGATGGACATCTGGACGCTCTCACGGTGCACGTCGAGTGCCTCGGGGAAGCGCTTGCGAGCGAGGACTCGCGCGCGCGCGCTGGCCGCGAACTCGCCCACCACGTGAAGTCCTTTATCGGTGTCAGCATCGCGGTGCAAGTGCACGATCCCGGGACCATCGAGCGTTCGGCCGGCAAGGCCAAGCGGCTCGTCGATCGGCGCAGGTCGTAAGAAGCGTTGCATGGATGGTCAGGAACTCGAAGCTTTCGCGTACCACACTCCCCCGGAAATCCGTGGTCGCAAGGGTGTGCAGCATCCGGTGGTCATCGTAGGAGCAGGACCCGTGGGGCTCGCGGCCGCGATCGATCTTGCCCTGCATGGCGTGCGCTGCATCGTGCTCGACGACAACGATCGCGTGTCGGCCGGCAGCCGTGCCATCTGTTGGGCGAAGCGCACGCTGGAGATATTCGACCGACTTGGCGTCGGCGAGCGCATGGTAGCGAAGGGAGTCACGTGGCAGGTGGGTCGCGTCTACCACCGTGACGAGGAGCTCTACAGCTTCGACCTGCTGCCGGAGCGCGGTCACAAGATGCCGGCGTTCATCAACTTGCAACAGTACTATGTCGAGCACTACCTGGTGGCGCGCGCGGCACAATTCCCGGACCTGATCGAGATACGTTGGAAGAACGAGCTCGTCGGGCTGCGCCAGGCGGAGCGCTCCGTGCTGCTGGAAGTCGACACGCCGGATGGCCGCTATGAGCTCGAGGCGCTGTGGGTGCTGGCGGCCGACGGCGCGCGCAGCGCGGCGCGCCGCGCTCTGGGCCTCGAGTTCGCAGGCCATGTGTTCGAGGAGAAGTTCCTGATCGCCGATGTGCGCATGCGGGCCGACTACCCGAGCGATCGCCGTTTCTGGTTTCAACCGACCTTCGATCCTGCCGAGAGTGTGCTCATTCACCGGCAGCCCGACGAGATCTTCCGCATCGATTTCCAGCTCGGATGGGACGCGGACACGGAGGCCGAGCGCCAACCGGCGCGGGTCATGGAGCGCGTGCGCCACGTCGTCGGTCCGAACGTGAAGTTTGAGCTCGAATGGTGCTCAATCTATACCTTTCAATGCGCACGGCTCGAGCGATTCGTGCATGGACGTGTGCTGTTCGTCGGCGACAGCGCGCATGTCGTGAGCCCCTTTGGAGCGCGCGGCGGCAATGGCGGCATCCAGGATGTCGACAACCTGTGCTGGAAGCTGGCGTTGGTGTTGCAGAGCAGGGCGCCCGAGGCCTTGCTCGAGTCCTACGATTGCGAACGCGTTCGCGCGTGCGAGGAGAACATCCGGCATTCCAGCCGCACCACGCGCTTCATGACACCCAAGACGCCGATGGAGCGCCAGCTACGCGATGCGGTTCTCGCGCTGGCGCGGGAGTTTCCGTTCGCACGCACACTCGTGAACTCCGGGCGCCTGTCGCGCCCTTGCAGCCTTGCCGGCCTGAGCTCGATCGTAGCGGACGAAGCGGCTGTCGCGGGCTCGATGGCGCCGGGAACCGCATGCGCCGATGCGCCGCTCGTGCGGACGGACGGTGGCCCCACGTGGCTCCTCGAGTCTATTGGCGGCGACTTCACGGTGTTGACATTTGCGGCCTCTGCGGCCGAGCTTGGGCGACTCGAGGGGGAGCAGCGCGCCGCTGGCCTCGATCTGCCACTGCGCGTGCTGGTGCCCGCCGCCACAAGGCCTGGCGCATGAGCGCTATGACGGTGAGCCCGGCGTCACTTATCTGATTCGCCCCGACCAGCACGTTGGCGCGCGCTTCGGTCGGTTCGATGCGCCGCGGGTGGCTGCGACTTACGCGAGGAGCTTATCATGTCCGCTGTGACACGCTTGCGGCGCGAGGATGGGTTCGCCGGCGCCGGCGATGACTTCTACGCCGCACTGCTCGAAGCGCACGAGGGCTTGTGCGACGTCGAGAGCGCAGGACTCAACGCGCGGCTCGTCCTGCTCCTCGGTAATCACATCGGGGACCTGTCCGTCATTCGAGAGGCGCTGTCGGTCGCACGCGCCGGGGTCTCGAGAGAGGGGAAGAGCTGATGAGCAAGACATTTGCCTCGCAGGCCGATCTCGCCGAGAAGGTCGTGAGCTTCGAGAAGCTCTGCGGGCATGCCTATGCCTACACCGCCCAGGGCGACCCTAACACGGGCATCGTCATTGGAGACAATGCCGTGATGGTGGTCGACACGCAGGCGACGCCCGTCATGGCCCAGGATGTGATCCGACGGGTTCGCGAAGTGACGGACAAGCCGATCAAGTACGTGGTCCTGTCGCATTACCACGCGGTGCGCGTGCTCGGTGCGAGCGCCTACGAGCCCGAACACGTCATCGCCAGCCAGGACACCTACGAGCTCATCGTCGAGCGTGGGGCGGCGGATATGCAGAGTGAGATCGAGCGGTTTCCGCGGCTGTTTCGCGCGGTGGAGTCGGTCCCGGGCCTCACCTGGCCGACGGTTGTGTTCCGCGAGCAGCTGACGCTGTGGCTCGGAAAACTCGAGGTTCGCATCATGCAGATTGGCCGGGGACACACCAAAGGTGACACCGTGGTGTGGCTGCCGGGGGATCAGGTGTTGTTCTCCGGCGACCTCGTCGAGTTCGATGCAACACCCTATGCAGGGGATGCCTACTTCACGGAGTGGCCGGCCGCACTCGAGCGGATTGCGGCTCTGAAGCCGCGTGCGCTGGTGCCGGGGCGAGGCGCCGCGCTCAAGACACCCGCCGAGGTCGGCAAGGGTCTCGAGGGCACCCGCTCGTTCGTCGCGGAGTTGTATCGAACGGTGCAGGAAGGTGCGGGACAAGGCAAAGAATTGCGGGAGATCTACGCGGAGACCTATGCGCGGCTGAAGCCGAAGTATGGCCATTGGGCGATCTTCGATCATTGCCTGCCTTTCGATGTCTCGCGTGCCTATGATGAGGCCACGGGACATCGCGACCCACGTATCTGGACCGCGGAGCGCGACAAGGAAATGTGGGCGGCGCTCGAGCAATGAACAAGCCATCAACGGGTGCACAGCTGCTCGCGGAGCGCGCCGCGCAAGCGCTGTTTGAGCGCGATCAGGCCTCGCAGGTCCTCGGGATGCGACTTGTCGAGGTGCGCCCCGGTTATGCGCGGATGGTCATGAGGGTGCGTGCCGACATGATGAACGGCCATGCCACGTGCCACGGCGGGCTGATATTCGCCTTGGCGGACAGCGCGTTCGCGTTTTCGTGCAATTCACACAACGAGAGCACGGTTGCGGCAGCCGCTTCGATAGACTTTCTGGCGAGCGCGTCG
>VBNY01000486.1 GCA_005877705.1 Gammaproteobacteria bacterium | reverse complement strand
CAGGGATGAGCTCGCGCATGACCGCTACGGAATAGCCTGGACCGTGATGCCGCAAGCGAAAGGCGTAGCGGGCATCAAGCCGCTCGCCCTGGCCGCTGGTGACGGCGGTCCCTACATCGCCGCGAGCACGGCGAGCTTTCAGGATCGAAGCTATCCGCTGGTACGCGACATCCATATCTACCTCAACCGCGCACCGGGCCAGCCTTTGGATCCGAAACTCAGGGAGTTCGTGCGTTATGCCTTGAGCCGCGAGGGCCAGGAGGCCGTGGTGCGCAACGGTGGCTACCTGCCGCTCACTCAGCAGGTCGCGCGCCAGCAGCTCGCCAGGCTCGAGTAGCGCTGCGATTCGCAGCGCGACGCCGCAGCGAGCTGCCATCTGACGACTGAATTTTCTCACCTTTCACCGCAGCGAAGTCCCATCCATGATCAATATGTCCAAAGCCCCTGGTCCTGCACCGGTCCGCCTGTTGTTCGCATGCGTTGCGCTCCTCTCATGCCTGCGCGCGCCGCCGGCGTGCGCCAAACCCGCCCACGCGCTGATCATCGTGCCTCCCGGAGCAACGGCGCCTGCGGGATTCGCGGAGCAGCTCGCGACCTGGCGCCAGTCGGGCGAGGTCTCGAGTGCGCTGCTGCTCGATCAGAACCAGAAGAAAGATCCGGGGTTCGCCTCGCTGGCGCTGCTCGAGTTCCCGAGCGAGGGGTTTTATGAGCAATGGAACCGGGACGAGGCCCCGAAGCTCGGCGCACCGCTGCTGGTCAGGCGCGCCGATGTGCTGACACACGACGAGGTATACCCGCGCGACTCCAACAAGTCCGTGTTCCTCGTCAACACCTACAAGTTGCTTGTTTCCCCGCAGCGCTACGCCGAGTTCGTACAGGGCTATATCCTGCCGAACCTGCTCGACCAGAAGGCCGCCCATCTGCTTCTGCGGCACACGCTGTATCTGGAGCGCGGCGGCCCGTCCGACGAGGCTGAGGCCGTACTGGTGATGGAATACCGCGATTCCGTGGCTTTCAACCGTCGCGATGCCGTCAGAGACGCCCTGGTCGGCAAGCTCCTCGCGACCGATCCAGCCTGGAAGAAATGGGACGAGACGCAGGAGAGCATCCGCAAAGGGCTCACGGGGACGCTCGCGGCCTACATCGAGCTGCCCGCGCCGCAGCTGCCGGATCTGCCGCACTACGTGCCTGAATACCACGTCGTGGGCGGGCTGCGCATCCTGGGCAGCGAGCTGAAGAATGCAGTCGAGCAGCTGGCGTTGGGATTCCAGAAGTTCCAGCCGGACGCCAAGCTGGCTACGAGCAACATTCCGAGCAGCGAGGGCGGCATCGCGGGCCTCTACTATCATCTGTCGGATGTCGCTCCGATGGGCGACGACGCCAAGATCACGGACATGATGCCGTTCCATGACTCGTTCGGTTACATGCCTACGGAGATCTCCGTCGCCACCGGCGGTTACGAGAAGCGCGGCTCTCTGTGGGCGTTTGCCGTCGTCGTGAGCACGGGAGGCTGGCAGCTCGCCAACAACGACTATCTGTTCACCTCCCAGTACGCGCGCGGCCCGGAAACGAACATCCGCAAATGGGGCCAGGTCGGTCTGCACGGCCAGTTCGCCGACAAGGAAATCAAAACGTTCGGCTACAGCGCACCGGGTTTCGCGATCTACATTGAGCGCAACTGGTTTCACTGGTCGAAGAAATGGAACCCCAACCTCCAGGAATACGTGGAGCAGAAGCAGGCGACATCGGATGCGGCGGGCGCCGCGGTCGCGAGCGACCACGCGCTCGAGACAATCGGGAAAGACCGGTACGCAATCGGGCTCGCAGCGCTGATGCACGTCAAGGACCACCCGGACCTCAAGGTGCTCGCGATCTCGCGGCACCACGGTGAGGCGGCGGTCGTGCTCACTCCCGCGAATGTCGCTAACCGTACGTACCCCCTGATCCGCGATGCGTATTTCTACGTGAACAAAGAGCCCGGCCGTCCCCTCGATCCCAGGGCTCGCGAGTTCGTGCGCTTCGTGCTGAGTCGGGAAGGTCAGGAGATCATCGCCCGCATGGGGTACTACTACCCGCTGCCGGCCGACTACCTGCGCGAGCAGCTGCAGAAGCTTGACTGAAAAAGCTGGGCTCCAGGGCGCCGGACAACAACCCCAGATCGGAGTGCAGCGCATGGCCTCGGGCCGCAACTCGCACATACTGACCTGCGCATTGGCTTACGCAGTGGCGGCCTTGGGCTGCTCACACTGGTGCCTGGCCGATGAGTTGGCGGCGTATCGCGCCGCGCAGCCCGCGAGTGGCACGATTCGGGTCTGGGCCAGTGCCGCCGACGGCTGGCTCGTCGAGCATCTCGAGGCTGGATTCCGCAAGGCTCAGCCCGGCGTCACGTTCTTGGACACGTTCCATGGCCCCGAGTCCACCTTCGCCGGCGTCTACACGGGCGTGGCCGATGTCGCCTTCATGGCGCGGGAGATGCGCGTGCCGCTGGAGAGCATGGCCTTCGAGTGGGTCCATCACTACAAGGCTTTCGAGGTCGAGATCGCCAATGCGGCGCTCGGTACGGAAAGGCTGGGAGTGAACCTGGCCGTGTTCGTTCACGGAAGCAATCCGCTCACACGCCTCACGCTCAAGCAGCTCGAGGGGATCCTGGGCGCGGAGCATCTCGGCGGCGGGACCAACATCCGCAAGTGGGGCGAGCTATTCGATGGAGATGGCTGGCCGGATCGGCCCATCCAC
>VBNY01000220.1 GCA_005877705.1 Gammaproteobacteria bacterium | reverse complement strand
GGCCGGGCACGCCGTCCGTGTGGGACTACGAGGCGATGGCCGATCAGGGCTCGATGCTCAACACGCCCCCGACGTTCGCCTGGTACGTGGCCGGGCTGGTGTTCAAATGGCTCAAAAGCCAGGGCGGCACGGCGCGCGTCGGGGAGCGCAACCGCGCCAAGGCGGAGCAGCTCTATCGCGCCATCGACGAGTCCGGGTTCTACCGCAACCCGGTGGCGAGGAACTGCCGCTCGTGGATGAACGTGCCGTTCACGCTGGCCAAACCAGAGCTCGACCAGACGTTCCTCGCGCAAGCACACGCCGCCGGGCTCACCAATCTGGAGGGCCACCGCTCGGTGGGCGGAATGCGCGCCAGCCTTTACAACGCCATGCCGCCCGCGGGCGTCGAGGCTCTGATCGCCTTCATGAAGGAGTTCCAGCGCCGCCACGGCTGACGACCCTATGAGATATCGCATCCTCACGCTCAACAACATCAGCGCCCGCGGCCTGGAACGGCTGCCGCGGGAGCACTACGAAATCGCCCCCAGCCTCGATCGTCCGGATGCGATTTTGGTGCGCTCCGCCGACATGCATGGCACGGTGATCGCCGATACGGTGCGCGCCGTCGGCCGCGCCGGGGCGGGCGTCAACAACATCCCGGTGGCGGAGCTCAGCCGGCGCGGCGTCCCGGTATTCAACACACCCGGCGCCAATGCCAATGCCGTGAAGGAGCTGGTGCTCGCGAGCCTGTTCCTCGCCGCGCGCAACATCTGCGCGGCTTGGGCCTTCGCCCGCTCGCTCACCGGCGATGACCGCGCCATCGATGAGGCGGTGGAGCAGGGTAAGAAGAAGTTCGCCGGCTTCGAGTTGCCCGGCCGCACGCTCGGAGTCGTGGGGCTGGGCGCCATCGGGGTCGAGGTGGCCAACTCCGCGCTCGCCCTCGGCATGAAGGTGCTGGGCTACGATCCGCAGATCACCGTACAGCGCGCCTGGCAGCTGCGCTCCAACGTGGCGCAGGCGCTGTCGCTCGAGGATCTGTTCGCACGCTCGGATGCGATCACGGTGCACGTGCCACTCAACGACCAGACGCGGCAACTCGTGAACGAGACGCGCCTGAAGCTGATGAAGAAAGGCGGCCTGCTTCTGAACTTCGCGCGCGCCGCGATCGTCGATGATCGGGCCGTGATCGGCGCGCTCGATGCCGGGCGCCTGCACGCCTACGTCTGCGACTTCCCCAGCAACGCGCTCAAGGACCACCCCCAGGTCGTCACCCTGCCGCATCTGGGGGCGTCCACCGGGGAAGCGGAGGAGAACTGCGCGGTCATGGTCGCGGACCAGGTGCGCGACTTCCTCGAGAACGGCAATATCAAGAACAGCGTGAACTATCCCGAGGCGGTGCTGCCGCGCGCGCCGGGCACGACCCGGCTCGCGATCGCCAACAGCAACGTGCCTAACATGGTCGGTCAGATCTCGACGTGCCTGGCGGCTGCGCGAATCAACATTGCCGATCTGCTCAACAAATCCCGCGGCGAGTATGCGTACACACTCATCGACGCGGACGGCGCGATCGACACCGACCTGCTGAGCAGGATGCGCGCCATCGAGGGCGTCTTGTCGGCCCGAATCGTCTGAAGCGGACCACATGGCCCGCAAGAGAACCTCGCGCTCGCGCGCCCCGCCGGCGGCCCCGGCCTGCGCCTCTCCGGCCCCGGTCGACCTCGAGCAGGCGCGCGTGCGCATCGATGCGATCGACGAGAAAATCCATCAGCTCATCAACGACCGTGCGCGGCTCGCGCAGCTCGTAGGCATCTCCAAGACACGCGACGGCCGCACGGTCGACTTCTATCGGCCGGAGCGCGAAGCCCAGGTCCTGCGGATGGCGCGCGCGCGCAACGCGGGGCCGCTGCGCGATGAGGAGATTCTGCGGCTGTTCCGCGAGATCATGTCGGCCTGCCTGGCGCAGCAGGAGCCGCTCAAGGTGGCGTTTCTGGGGCCCGAAGGCACCTTCACGCAGACCGCCGTGTTCACTCATTTCGGCCATTCCGTGCGCGCGCTGCCGCTGGCCTCGATCGATGAGGTGTTTCACGAGGTGGAGGCGGCCAGCGCCGACTTCGGCGTGGTACCGATCGAGAACTCGACGGAAGGCACCGTCAATCACACGCTCGACCGGTTGCTCGGCTCGCCGCTCAAGATCTGCGGCGAGGTGGAGCTGCGCATCCATCACCACCTGATGGGCGCAATGAGCTCGCTGGGCCGCATCCAGCGCATCTGCTCTCATCCCCAGTCGCTCGCGCAGTGCCGCATCTGGCTGGAGGAGCATCTGGCGAACGTCGAGCTGGTGGCGGTCTCGAGCAATGCCGAAGGCGCGCGCCGGGCGCGCGACGAGTCAGGCACCGCGGCCATCGCCGGCGAAACCGCCGCGGAAGTGTATGGCCTCAAAATGCTGGCGGCGCAGATCGAGGACCGCTCCGACAACACGACGCGTTTTTTCGTCCTCGGCCGCAAGCTGTTTGCCCCGAGCGGCGAGGATCGCACGACGCTGCTCGTGTCCGTGAGTCATACGGACGCCCCGGGCGCGCTGTTCCGGCTGCTCGAGCCGCTGGCCAAGCATCGCATCAGCATGACGCGCATCGAGTCGCGGCCTTCGCACCGGCGCAAGTGGGACTACGTCTTCTTCATCGATTTCGAGGGCCACGCGGACGACCCGCATGTTGCCAAGGCGCTGGAGGCCCTGAAGAAGCGCTCGTCGCTGTTTCGCGTGCTGGGTTCATATCCGCGGGCGGTGCTGTAGAGTCGCGAGCCATGAGCGAACCGCAGCAGCGCGCGCGCTATCTTGTGAGGCCGGGGGGACGCGTCGCGGGCGAGCTCACCGTGCCCGGCGACAAGTCGATCTCGCATCGCGCGCTCATGCTCGGCGGAATTGCGCAGGGTGACACCGAGATCAGCGGCTTCCTGGCGGGCGAGGACTGCCTTGCGACCCTGCGGGCGCTGCAGGCGCTCGGCGTGCGTATCGAGCGGCCGGAGGATGAGCACGTGATCGTGCATGGAGCGGGGCCCGGTGGCCTGCAGGCCGCCGCCGCGGCGCTCGACATGGGAAACGCCGGCACCGCGATGCGGCTTTTCATGGGCTTGCTGGCGGGGCAGGGCTTCGATTCCACGCTCGTCGGCGATGAGTCGCTGATGCGCCGGCCGATGGAGCGCGTGGCGCTGCCGCTGCGGCTGATGGGCGCCCGCATCCTGACTCGGGATGGCCGGCCGCCGGTGAAGATCCGCGCAGCCGCGCGCCTGCGGGCGATCGACTACAGCTTGCCGGTCGCCAGCGCGCAGGTGAAATCAGCCTTACTGCTCGCCGCGCTGCGGGCATTCGGCCGCACGCGCGTCACGGAGCCGGCTCCGGCCCGCGACCACACCGAGCGGATGCTCGGCGCCTTCGGGGTGGAGTTGTTCCGGGAAGGGTGCACGGTGGCGATCGAGGGCGGGCAGGGACTGCGCGGCACGCAGGTGCGCGTGCCGGCGGATTTCTCCTCCGCAGCGTTCTTCATGGTGGCCGGCTGTCTGGCCGCCGACCGTGGGCTGCTGCTGCGCAATGTCGGCGTCAATCCGACCCGAACCGGCCTCATGGAGCTGTTGCTGCGGATGGGGGCGGACATTCGAGTGCACCCTGCGGGTGGCGCCCAGGGGCAGGGGGGCCAGGGCGATTCGCACGCGGAGCCGATCGCGGACATCGAGGTTCGAGCGAGCCGTCTGCGCGGCATCAAGGTACCCGAGACGCTGGTGCCGCTGTCGATCGACGAATTCCCGGTCTTCTTCGTCGCCGCAGCGTGCGCAGAAGGCGAGACCGAGGTGCGGGGGGCGCTCGAGCTGCGGGTCAAGGAGAGTGACCGGCTCGCCGCCATGGCCGACGGCCTTGCCACTCTCGGGGTCGAGAACCAGCTGTTGCAGGACGGACTGTGGATCCGCGGCTCGCAAGGGTTCGGGGGCGGTACCGTCGAGAGTCATGGCGACCACCGCATTGCCATGGCGTTCGCCGTCGCGGGTCTCAAAGCCCGGGCCCCGATCGAGATCCTCGACGTGGCCAACGTGGCGACCTCGTTTCCGGGGTTCGTCGACATGGCACACGGCGCGGGCTTGCAGATCGAAGCGTTGTGAGACCCAATGCCGACCTCGCCGATCGTCACCATCGATGGACCCAGCGGCTCGGGCAAAGGCACGATCAGCCGCGCGATCGCGAGGCATGCCGGCTGGCACCTGCTCGACAGTGGCGCCCTGTACCGCTTGGTGGCACTGGCCGGCGCGCGCGCGGGTCTGGCCCCGGATGATGAGGCGGGCCACGCAAGGCTCGCCGCCACGATGGACGCCGTTTTTGGGGCAGGGCCGGACAGCGCTGAGCAGGTCATCCTGGATGGCCTGGACGTGACGGCCGGGATCCGGTCCGAGCAGGCCGGGCAGGGGGCCTCCCGGGTGGCCCCCTGGCCTGCCGTGCGTAGGGCGCTGCTGGAGCGGCAAAGGGCCTTCGCCCGGCCGCCTGGCCTGGTGGCGGACGGGCGGGATATGGGCACTGTGGTATTTCCGCACGCCGACCTCAAGATATTCCTCACGGCGAGCCCCGCAGAGCGCGCCCTGCGCCGCTATAAGCAGTTGAAAGACAAGGGGTCGGATGTTAGCCTTGCCGCCCTTTCGCGCGACATAGCCGAGCGGGACCTGAGGGATTCGACCCGTGCGGTCGCCCCCCTGAAGCCCGCCTCCGACGCCGAGGTGATCGACTCGACCGGGCTTTCGATCGAGGCCGTCGTGGGGCGCGTGCTCGAATTAGGCGCCCGCCGCTCGCTTTGGGCTTGAGCCCGTTTGCTCGATGCGAGCCGCCCTTGGGCCGCGCCGGGGAAGTTCATGAGGTAGGTGCGTGCCGGATGCGCGCGCCTGATGTGCATCTGCCTGGACCGCAGCGGATGAAGGTCCAGTAAATGCACGGTCGGAAAGACCGTGCGAAGTGAAGGTATGACAGAAAGTTTCGCCCAGCTGTTCGAGCAAAGTCTCGCCAACCAACGCATCCGCCCCGGAATGATTCTCACCGGGCTCGTCATCGACGTGACGAGTGACGTCGTCATCGTCAACGTGGGCCTGAAGTCCGAAGCCGTCATTCCGCTCGAGCAGTTCAAGAACGAGCGCGGCGAGGTGGAAGTCAAGTCCGGCGATCAAGTGGAGGTGGCGCTCGACTCAGTCGAGGACGGCACGGGCGAGACCCGCCTGTCGCGCGAGAAAGCCAAGCGCGCCCGCACCTGGACCCGCCTCGAGGAGGCCTTCAACAAGTCCGAGATCGTCACCGGCGTCATCACCGGCCGGGTCAAGGGCGGATTCACGGTGGAGATCGAGAATGTGCGCGCGTTTCTGCCGGGCTCGCTCGTCGACGTGCGGCCGGTGCGCGACACCTCGTATCTGGAAGGCAAGCCGCTCGAGTTCAAGGTCATCAAGCTCGATCAGAAGCGCAATAACGTCGTCGTCTCGCGGCGCGCGGTGGTCGAGCAGGAATTCTCCGCCGAGCGCAGCGCGCTCATGGACAACCTGCAGGAAGGCGCGGTCGTGCGCGGCTCGGTCAAGAACCTCACCGACTACGGCGCGTTCGTGGATCTCGGCGGTATCGACGGGCTGCTGCACATCACCGACATGGCGTGGAAGCGCGTCAAGCATCCCTCCGAAGTCGTCAAGGTGGGCGATGAGATCGACGTGCGCATTCTCAAGTTCGATCGCGAGCGCTCGCGCGTCAGCCTGGGGCTCAAGCAGCTCGGCGCCGATCCGTGGGAGAACATCGCACGGCGCTATCCGCCGCACACGCGCGTGTTCGGCAAGGTCACCAACATCGCCGACTACGGCGCGTTCGTCGAGATCGAGGACGGGGTCGAAGGCCTGGTGCACGTCTCGGAGATGGACTGGACCAACAAGAACGTCAATCCCGCCAAGGTCGTGCACACGGGCCAGGAAGTGGAGGTCATGGTGCTCGACGTCGATGAGGAACGGCGGCGCATCTCCCTCGGACTCAAGCAGTGCAAGGCCAACCCGTGGAAGGAGTTCGCCGAGAACTACAACCGCGGCGACAAGGTGAGCGGCCAGATC
>VBNY01000219.1 GCA_005877705.1 Gammaproteobacteria bacterium | reverse complement strand
GGCGAGGAAGGTGTGGCGCGGGTCAAGCAGGCGCTCGCAGAGGAGCGGCCGTACGCGCTGGCATTTGTCGATATGCGCATGCCCCCGGGCTGGGATGGCCTGGAGACGATCGAGCGCTTATGGGCGATTGACCCGAATGTCCAGGTCGTCATCTGTTCGGCGCACTCCGACTACGACTGGGTCGAGGTGGTGGCGCGCCTGGATCATTCGGACAAGCTGCTCGTGATCAAGAAGCCGTTCGAGGCCATCGAGGTGCTGCAGTGTGCCAACGCCCTCACCCGCAAATGGGAAAATGAGCGGATATTGCGCCGCCAGGTGGAGAGTCTCGAGCGTGTCGTGGAGGCGCGCACCAAAGGCCTGGAGGCGGCGAACAAGCAGCTGCGGCACTTGGCGAGCCACGACTCACTCACGGGTCTGCCGAATCGAGTGTTGCTGGACGACCGGCTGGCGCAGGCCGTGGCGCGTGCGGAACGCGACGGGCAGGCATTCGCCCTGGCGATGTTCGATCTCGACCGCTTCAAGCTGGTCAATGATTCCTTTGGGCACCGGGCGGGCGATGAGCTCCTCAAGGAGGTAGCCCATCGGCTGGCGGGCATCGCACGCAACACGGACACCCTGGCTCGGTTGGGCGGCGATGAGTTCGTGATCGTTATCGACCGGATCGTGCAGCGTGAGGACGCCGAGCAGGCCGCACGCCGAGCCGTCGAGGCGCTGCAGTCTCCGATACGGCTGGGCGGCATTGACATCCGTGTTTCCGCGAGTATCGGCATCGCCATCTTTCCCGCGGATGGCAAGAGTGTCGAAACGCTGATCGCCAACGCGGACGCCGCGATGTACTGCGCCAAGCAGCGCGGTCGAAACAACATTCAATACTTTGCGCCCGGCATGAACGCGGTGACGCAGGAGCGGGTCAAACTGGAAAGCGAGCTGCATGCAGCCCTCGGCTTGCGGCAGTTCGAGCTCCACTATCAGCCGAAAGTCGACACCGCGACGGGGGTCATTCACGGCGCCGAGGCCCTGGTCCGCTGGCGGCATCCGGAGCACGGCTTGATCCTTCCGGCGGAGTTCATCCCGATGGCGGAAGAGTGCGGCCTGATAGATTCCATCGGTGCGTGGGTCATCCGCGAGGGCTGCCGGCAGGCCCGGGACTGGCAGCTCCAGGGCGTGCCGCACATGCGCGTGGCCGTCAATCTCTCGGCTTTTCAATTCCGGCACGGCAATCTGCTGCAGGTGATCAGTGACGCCTTGCAGGCGGCGGAACTCGACCCGCAGCTGCTTGAGGTGGAGATCACCGAGACCGCCCTGATGAGCGATCCGGAAGAGTCCGTGGCCATCCTGGAGCAACTGAGCCGCATGGGCGTGCTCGTGTCCGTGGACGATTTCGGGACCGGTTACTCGAGCATGAGTTACCTGCGCCGTTTTCCGATCGACAAGTTGAAGATCGATCGCGGGTTCATCAACGAGCTGTTGTCGCGGCCCGACGATGTGTCGATCGTGAAGGCGATTGTGTCGCTGGCGCACAGCCTGCAACTGAAGGTTGTCGCTGAAGGGGTCGAGACACCCGAGCAGCGTGAGCTGCTCAAGGCGCTGGGCTGTGATCAGTATCAGGGCTTTTGCTTCAGCCCCGCGGTACCGGTCGCGGAATTCACAGCTCTGCTGCGCAGCTCACAGAACAACACGGGCGGCATGGCCGAGCGGGATACCGATCGCACATACAGCAAGCTCGCCGTGTATCGGCCCGCCAAACCCCGGACCGGCGGATGAGCGCCGCCGTATTGCCGGAGGAGTGCTCCGGCGTGGATCCTGGTCGGGGTGACAGGACTTGAACCTGCGACCTTTTGGTCCCGAACCAAACGCTCTACCAAGCTGAGCTACACCCCGAGATGCGATAGCCGCGCGCCATCTTATGCTCGCGGGCGGCAAAGAATGGCGGGCCCGGCAGTGTACTTAAGCGGCCCGGCGGCTTCAATGCCGTTGCGGCAGTGCCCCAGGAGCCTCTAAAGACCCGGCCCCGGCGCGGACACTGGGCACCCCGGCCCCGAGCACGTCCCGGACTTGTGCACGACAACCTGTCCGAGATGCATCACCAAGACCGGGTGCTCGGTCGCACGGATATCCTCGAGCACGTTCCCCCGCACTGCAACGATGTCGGCCACTTTGCCCGCCTCGAGCGTTCCGACCGCCAGAAGTGCGCCGGTGGGAGGCATTCCGAGCTCCGTCATGAGCCCGAACTCCATCGCATTCAATCCATGCGGGGAGACGCCTGAATCCGTGCCGAATGCGATCGGCACCCCGACCCGCAGCGCCGTCTTGAACATATCGCCGTGAGCGGCGGAGGCGGCGCGCGCCTTCGCGGCGATTTGCGGCGGATAATTGTTCGCTTCCTTGTTGGTCCAGTACACGGCCAGGCGGGTCGGCACGAGATACACTCCCTTGGCCTTCATGAGCTTCAGAGTGCTTTCGGTCAGGAAGCTGCCATGCTCGATCGAGTCCACTCCGGCTTCGATCGCGAGACGGGCGGCGAGGTCGCCGTGAGCGTGGGCGGCGACTTTGCGCTTCCATTTGTGAGCCTCCGAGATGATCGCGGTGAGCTCCTCCGGCGTGAGTTGCGGGACATCGACGGGATCCGCCTCCGACAGCACGCCGCCGCTGGCGGAGATCTTGATCAGATCGGCTCCCCACTTCATCTGGTAGCGGACCGCCTCCCGGCACTCGTCGGGGCCGTTGCAGATGCCTTCGATCGGACCCAACGGCTTGACACGATCAGGCGGGAAGGACGGATTATCAAAGTGACCCCCGCTCGAGCCGATCCCATGTGCGGCGGTCAGCATGCGCGGGCCCTCGGTGACGCCGGCTTTGATTGCGTTCCGCAGTCCGATGTCGACGAAATCCTCGGCGCCTACGTTGCGCACGGTGGTGAAGCCGGCATCCAGCGTACGGCGCGCATAGAGCGCGGCGTAGTGAGCTTGCTCGGCAGGAAAGCGCATGATGTTGTTGTAGAAGCCGCGGTAGTAGTCCTTCTGCAGCTCCAGCGTCAGGTGCACGTGGGAATCGATGAAACCGGGGAGGATTGTTGCATCTCCCAGGTCGATCACGCGCGCCCCCGCAGGTGGGGACGCGTTTCCAACGGAAACGATCCGATCGCCTCGGACAACAACGGCCGCTCCGCTGCGTAGCTCGGTCCCGGTGGAATCAAACACGTGTGCGGCCTTCAGCACGATTGTTGCGGGCGCGGACGCCGTTTCGGCGGTCTGCGCCGTAGCGACCGGAACGGGGAGGCAGAGCGCTGCGGCCACGAGCGCCCCTGCGGCAAGGACGATCGGAGACATGCGGGCCGTATTGGGCGTTGTCATTCGGGCGTCCCCTGTTTGAAAGGCCGCGAAGTGTAGGCAAAGGCTCGGCCGAAATGCAATGAAGGCGCAGCGCTCAGATCGTATGCTCGACCGCGAATCGCGCCAACGCCGCCAGACCCGTCTTATATGAGGAGTCGGGCAGGACGCCGAGCGTTGTCAGCGCCTGCTCCACTTCGTTGCGTGCGAGCCGTGCGGTGTACTCGAGGCCGCCCGTCGACTCGATGGCCGCGATGACCGGTTCGAGCTGCGCCAGGCCCCCTCGCTCGATCGCCAGGCAGATCGCCGCACGCTGCGATTCGTTCCCGTGGCGCAGCGCGTGTATGAGCGGCAAGGTGGGTTTGCCTTCCGCGAGATCGTCACCGAGGTTCTTGCCGCGCTCCGTGGGGTTCGAGCGGTAGTCGAGCACGTCGTCCACGAGTTGGTACGCCGTGCCGAGATGTCGGCCGTAGGAAGCCAGCGCCTTGCGGATTTCCGCCGGGTTGTCCGCAAGCACGGCCGCGACTTCGGCGCCGGCTTCGAACAGCTTCGCGGTCTTGCGGTAGATGACTTCCAGGTAGCGCTGCTCGGTCGTGTCGGGATCGTGGGCGTTCATCAGCTGCAGCACTTCGCCTTCGGCGATCACATTGGTCGCATCGGCCATAATTTCCATCACCGGCTGCGAGCGTAAGGAGGCCATCATCTGGAACGCGCGCGAGTACACGAAGTCGCCGACGAGCACGCTCGCCTGATTCCCGAACACTTCGTTGGCGGTGTCGCGGCCACGGCGCATGGCGGAGCTGTCGACCACGTCGTCGTGCAGAAGCGTGGCGGTGTGGATGAACTCGATGAACGCGGCCGCCTCGACGTGCGCCCGGCCGTTGTGGCCGCAGGCCCGCCCGGCCAGCACCACGAGCAGCGGTCGCAGCCGCTTGCCGCCCCCGGAGATGATGTGCTCGGCGACCTGGTCTACCAACGGGACGGCGCTTTTCAGGCGCGCTCGAATGACCTGATCGACGAACCCGAGGTCCGCTTGGACGAGCGCGCGAATTTCTTCCAGGGTCATCGGCCGATCAGACCTCGAGTGGGGCCAAGCATCCTAGCCGACGCGGCCCCCGCCGAGAATGGACCGGGAGCGCGCCAGCAGGGATCTCCGGCGGCTGCGGTGAGAACACGCCAGATCCTCGCCGAGCCTGGGGAAACAGCGGTTTGACCCACGGGGGGGCCGCCAGTAGAATGCGCGGCCTTTCTTCAGCCCCACTCCCTCTTGCCACTATTTATGTACGCAGTCATCGCCACGGGCGGCAAGCAATACCGGGTGACCAAGGATGAGGTGCTGCGCGTCGAAAAGCTGGATGCGGAGCCGGGTGCCACGGTTGAGTTCGGTGACGTGCTGCTGGTTGGCAAGGGCGCGGACGTCAAGATGGGCACGCCGCTCTTGAAGGGCGGAAAGGTCGTCGCGACGGTGGTCCGTCACGGCAGGGGAGCGAAGATCTCCGTCGTGAAGTTCAAGCGCCGCGCACACTACCTGAGGCAGAAGACTCACCGTCAGGCCTTCACTGAGGTGAAGGTCACGGACATCAGCGCTTAAGTCAGCGCCGTACTTTTTTGCGGAACTCGAGCAGTCATGGCACACAAAAAGGCAGGCGGCAGTACCAAGAACGGCCGCGAATCCCACTCCAAACGTCTGGGTGTGAAGCGCTTCGGCGGTGAGCACGTGCTGGCCGGAAACATCATCGTCCGCCAACGTGGCACGCAGGTGCGTCCCGGCCCGAATGTCGGGATGGGCACGGACCACACGCTGTTCGCGAAGGTGACCGGCAAGGTCCACTTCCAGAAAAAAGGTGACGAGCAGCGGCTCTACGTGAGCGTTCTGCCCGAAAACGCCTGAGGTCGTCACGCAATCGCGAGGCACCGCCAACCCCGGCCCGAAGCGCCGGGGTTTTTGTTTCAGATACCCCCGCCATGAAATTCGTCGATGAGGCTCGGATCAAGGTGCAGGCCGGCAGCGGCGGCCGAGGCAGTACCAGTTTCCGGCGCGAGAAGTTCATGCCCCTGGGGGGCCCGGACGGCGGGGACGGCGGGGACGGCGGCAGCGTCTATCTGCGCGCCGCCCCTGGCATCAACACGCTCGCCGACTTCCGCATCGAGAGAACCTACCGCGCGGGCCACGGAGAGCCGGGAGGAGCCCGCGATTGCACGGGGCGCAGCGGGGCGGACCTTTATATCCCGGTCCCAGTGGGCACCACGGTCCGCGAGGCCGAAACGGGCGAGCAGCTGGGCGATCTGGCGTCCGAGGGCGAGGTGCTCCCCGTGGCTCGGGGCGGCAAAGGCGGCTGGGGCAACCAGCGCTTCAAGTCGAGCACCAACCGCACGCCGCGCCAGTTCGGGCCAGGACTGCCTGGGGAGAAGCGTACGCTCGAGCTCGAGCTCAAGGTCATCGCGGACGTGGGACTTCTCGGGTTGCCCAATGCCGGCAAATCCACGCTGATACGCGCCGTCTCCGCGGCTCGTCCCAAAGTAGCGGCCTATCCCTTCACCACGCTTCATCCGAACCTGGGCGTGGTGGACGTTGGTGAGCACCGCAGTTTCGTGATGGCGGACATTCCCGGCCTCATCGAAGGCGCGGCGGAGGGTGCCGGGCTCGGGATCCGTTTCCTGCGACACCTGCAGCGCACGCGATTGCTGCTGCATCTGGTGGATATCGCCCCCGTCGATCCCGAGGCCGACCCGGTTCGCGATGCGCGGGCGATCGTCGCGGAGCTCAAGAAATTCAACCCGCGCCTGGCCGCGAAGCCGCGCTGGCTGGTGCTCAACAAACGGGATCTACTGCCTGATCAGGATGCCGAGCAGCGCGCGCGCGCGATCGTACGCAGGCTGCGATTTCGCGGCCCGCACTTCCTCATCTCCGGCGCGACGGGCCGGGGGACGAAGGAACTCTCGCAAGCGGTTATGACGTTTTTGCAGGACCGGGATCGCGAGGCACGCGACCGCGCATTATCTGCAGGAGGTATTGGCGCCGCGCGGCGGGCTTCAACTTGAGACTGGTCGGAGGGGTTGCCGGGGCGGCTGCCCAGCGTGCCTTGTCATTAGCGTGCATTACAAGCCTCACTGCATCGCGCGAATTCGCGCCGCCAAGCGGCTCTTATGTCGCGCACCCTTGTTTCGGTGGATGATCTGCTTGCTCACGAGCGAATCGATCACGGGAACGGCATCCTTGTAGCTGGCCACGGCCGCTTCTTTATTTCCGCCGGTGACGGCCGTCGCGACGCGGCGCACCGCTGTGCGCATGCGAGAGCGCAGGGCCACATTGCGGGTGCGGTGCTTTTCGGCTTGGCGAGCAGCTTTTTCGGCGGACTTGGTATTGGCCACGAGACTACCGTCAGTGAATCGATCCCCCTTTCGGGGCCCGGTAGTCTGCTTATCGGCCCACCCGTTGTCAACGCCGAGCGCGATCGTGGCCGCGGGGCGGGGTGTTGACATAAACTTCGACGGGCGTCGGCGGGCAAAACCCGTATAATTTACCTTTTGCCATCAGTGACTTAAGCAGCCCATGGAGCTCATTCGCGGAGTGACGAATCTGCGCCAGGACCAGCGGGGCTGTGTGGTCACGATTGGCACCTACGATGGCATTCATTTGGGTCATCAGGCGCTGCTGCGGCGCCTGCACGAGCACGCCGGGCGCCTGTCGCGGCCCTCGATGCTCTTGACGTTCGAGCCGATGCCGCGCGAGTTCCTGAAGCGGCAGGATCCGCCGGCACGGCTGACCTCCTGGCGCGAGCGCTGGCGCATTCTCGCGCGCACGAACCTGGACTACCTGTGGCTGCTGCGCTTCAGCGAGGCGTTGCGTAATCTGTCCGGGGAGGAGTTCGCGCAGCTCCTGGCGAGGGAGCTGGACGCGCAGGTCGTGGTGGTCGGTCACGATTTCCGCTTCGGGCGCAACGGTGAGGCGAGCGCGCCGATGCTCACGCGAGCGGGCGAGCGGCTGGGGTTCGCCGTGGACGTCGTGCCTCCGGTGATGCTGGACGGCCAGCGCGTCAGCAGCAGCGGTGTGCGTGATGCACTCGCGCGCAACGAATTTGAGCTCGCACGACGCTGGCTCGGACGGCCGTACTCGATGATCGGCCGGGTGGTTTGCGGCAGCCGCCTGGGGCGGGACCTGGGTTTCCCGACTGCGAATCTGCAGATCGAGCGGCGGCGCGCGCCGGTCGCGGGGATCTTCGCGGTGCGCGTACGCGGTATCGCCGGGACGCCGTTGGCGGGTGTTGCAAGTCTGGGAACACGCCCCACCGTCGCAGGTGTGGACGTGCTGCTCGAAGCGCATGTGTTCGACTTCTCGGGCGATCTCTATGGCCGCGAGATCGAAGTGGAGTTCGTGGCGAAGTTGCGCGACGAGCAGCGCTTCGCAACGCTGGACGCCCTGGTCGAGCAGATGCACAAGGACGCCGCCGAGGCGCGGCAGATATTGGAGGCTGAAGGCAAAGTGACCACGCATGGTTGACTATAAACACACGATCAACCTGCCGCAGACCGACTTCCCGATGAAGGCGGACCTTGCCCAGCGCGAGCCTGGGATGGTGAAAGCCTGGGACGAGCTGGGCATCTACGCGAAGCTGCGCGCCGCCGCCCGTGGCCGGCCGCGCTTCGTGCTTCACGATGGGCCCCCGTATGCCAACGGCGCCATTCACATCGGCCACGCCGTCAACAAGATCCTCAAGGATGTCGTCGTCAAGTCGCGCTCGCTGGAGGGATTTGACTCTCCCTACATCCCGGGCTGGGACTGCCACGGGTTGCCCATCGAGCTGCAGGTGGAGAAGAAATACGGCCGCCCCGGACAGAAGCTCGACGCCACGGCCTTCCGGGCCGCCTGCCGCGCCTACGCGCAGGAGCAGCTGGAGCTGCAGCGCGCCGACTTCAAACGCCTGGGCGTGTTGGGTGATTGGGACAACCCCTACCGCACCATGGACCCGCGCTACGAGGCCGAGCAGCTGCGCGCCTTCGGCAAGATCATCCGCAATGGACATCTCTACAAGGGCGTCAAGCCCGTCCACTGGTGCCTCGATTGCCGCTCGGCGCTCGCGGAGGCTGAAGTCGAGTACGAGGAAAAGACCTCGCCGGCCATCGATGTTGCCTTCCGCGTGGTCGATAACGAGGACCTGGCGGAACGCGTCGGGCTCGGTTCCGGCCGGCTGGCCCGCGCGCCCG
>VBNY01000218.1 GCA_005877705.1 Gammaproteobacteria bacterium | reverse complement strand
GGATCCCGCCACCGGCGCGGTCGCCTTGCGCGGCCTGATCCCCAATCCCGACCGCCAACTGCTGCCCGGGATGTATGTCGGCGTGCGTCTGACGGTGGGTACGCTGAAGCGCGCAGTTCTCGTGCCCCAGGCCGCAGTGCAACGCGACGGCACGGGGCCTTATGTGCTGGTCGTCGGATCGGGCGACGTGGTCGTGCAGAAGCGGGTCGCGACCGAGAGTCTGAGCGGTCCAGAGTGGATCATCACCGAGGGTCTGGCCGATGACGATCGGGTCATCGTCTCCGGCATCCAGGGCGCGCGGCCGGGCGTCCGGGTCACGGCCGTGCCGTATCGTGCGGGCGGTGAAACCGCTTCGGTCGCGACCGCGGCACCAACACCGGGCCGCTAGCCGGCAACGGTCATTCGGCCGGCAAAACGCTCAGCTAGGACCACTGCGAACATGCCGCAATTCTTCATCGACCGCCCGATCTTCGCCTGGGTGCTGGCCATACTGGTCACCCTCGGCGGCATCGTCGCGATCGCGCGGCTGCCCGCGGAGGCGTATCCCGCGATCGCCCCTCCGCAGGTCATCGTGAGCGCGCTGTATCCCGGGGCCAACGCGAGCACGGTGGAAGCGACGGTCACCCAGGTCATCGAGCAGCAGTTGACCGGCCTCGACAACCTTCTGTACTTCACCTCGCAATCCTCCTCGGACGGTTCATGCCAGATCACGCTGACATTCGAGACCGGCACGAGCGCGGACATCGCTGCGGTGCAGACGCAGAACCGCGTGACGTTGGCCGTGCCGCGGCTGCCTTCGGAGGTCAACGCGCAGGGCATCCGGATCGCGAAGGCGAGCGCGGGTTTCCTGGCGGCGGTCGCCCTGCGCTCGAGCGCCGGCGGACCCAGCGCCGCGGAGCTCAACAACATCGTCGCCTCGCAGGTGCTCGATCAGATCCAACGCCTGCCCGGCGTCGGCTCGGCGACCCAGTTCGGCTCCGAATACGCGATGCGCATTTGGCTCGATCCGGACAAGCTGCATGCCTTTGCCATGTCGGCGGCGGCGGTGCTGAGCACGGTGCGGGCGCAGAACGTGCAGGTTGCATCCGGCGCCATCGGCGCCGAGCCCGCCCTGCCTGGTCAGCAGTTGAACGCCTCCGTGATGGCCGAAGGACGCTTCACCTCGCCGCAGCAGTTCGAGAACATCCTGCTGCGCACCAACCCGAACGGCAGCGCGGTGCGGCTCAAAGACGTGGCGCACGTCGAGCTCGGCCAGTCGCAGTACGGATTCGAGACGCGCGTGGGCGGCATCCCCGTGGCGGCGTTCGGCATCCAGCTGCTGCCCAATGCCAACGCGCTCGAAGTCATCAAAGCCGTGAAAGCGAGGATGGCCGAGCTGCAACCGAGCTTTCCCGCGGGCGTCACCTGGTTCATGCCGTACGATTCCTCGACGTTCATCAATGTGGCGATCCGCGAGGTGATCTTCACACTCGTGGAAGCAGTCGCGCTGGTGTTCGTCGTCATGTTGGTGTTCCTGCAGAGCTGGCGCGCGACCCTGATCCCGACCCTGGTGGTGCCGGCGGCGCTGATGGGGGCGCTCATCGGCATGTACACCGTCGGCTTCTCGATAAACCAGCTCAGCCTGTTCGCCATGGTGCTCGCCATCGGCATCGTGGTCGACGATGCGATCGTGGTCGTGGAAGCCGTCGAGCGCATCATGCGCGAGGAGCACCTCAGCCCCAAGGAGGCGACGCGCAAGGCGATGGGGCAGATTACCGGCGCCATCATCGCCATCACACTGGTGCTGGCCGCGGTATTCATTCCGAGCGCCCTGCAACTCGGCAGCACGGGCGTGATCTATCGCCAGTTCGCCCTCACGATCGCCCTGTCGATGGGTTTCTCGGCATTTCTGGCCTTGAGCTTCACGCCGGCATTGTGCGCAACACTGCTGCGCCCGGAGCACCTCACGGCAAACTTCGTCTTCCGCTGGTTCAACCGCGCGTACGAACGGACGCGGCGCTCGTACGTGCAACGCGTTTTTCAGTCGGTGACGCACACACCCCGATGGATGGCGGCGTTCACCGTGATGCTCGTCATCGGGGCCTTGCTGTTCCTGAAGCTTCCCGGCAGCTTCCTGCCGGAGGAGGACCAAGGCTATGCGCTGGTGGATGTGCAGCTGCCGCCAGGGTCGTCCCTGCAGCGCACGCGCGAGGTGCTGACGCAGGTCGACACCGTGCTGAAGCAAAACCCCGCCGTGGAATACGTGTTCCTCGTGGCCGGCTCGAGCTTTACCGGGCAGAGCGAGAATGTCGGCCGGGCATTCGTGCACCTGAAGCTGTGGGCGGAGCGCGCCATGAGCGCCGCGGAATTCATCCGCTGGGCCAACCAAGCGCTCAAGCGCCAAGTGCGCGACGCCCAGGCGTTCGTCATCAACCTGCCGACGATCCGCGGGCTGGGGCAATTCGGCGGCTTCGATTTCTTCCTCGAAGATCGCGGCGGGCTGGGGCGCAGCGCGCTCGCGAGCGCCCAGGGCACCGTGTTGGAGACAGCAGGGGCCGATCCCGTGCTGACGGGCGTGCGCGTCAATACGCTGGCGCCGTCGCCGCAACTGAGACTCTCGGTCGATCGCGTGCAGGCCGAGTCCATGGGCCTGTCCGTCAGTGACGTCTACACGGCCATTCAACTCATGCTGGCGCCCGTCTACGCCAATGATTTTCTGTACCAGGGACGGGTGCTGCGAGTGCTGCTGCAGGCGGACGCTCCGTACCGCATGACCCCGGAGGCGCTCGGGCACTTTTACGTCGCGGGCGCGAACAGCACGATGATCCCGCTCTCAAACGTCGTGCGCGCGGATTGGGCCGTAGCCGCTCCCGCCCTCACCCGTTACAACGGCTATCCCGCCGTCGAGATCACCGGCTCGAACGCGCCTAACCGCAGCTCCGGCGAGGCCATGCAGGCAATGCAGGCGATCGTCGACCGCAACCTGCCCCACGGCTTCGGGTACGACTGGGCCGGACAGTCGCTGCAGGAGCTGATCTCGGGTGCGCAGGCGCCGATGCTGTTCGCGTTGTCGATACTCGTGGTGTATCTGTGTCTCGCGGCGCTGTATGAGAGCTGGAGCATCCCGGCCGCGGTGCTGATGGCGGTCCCGGTCGGGCTGATCGGCAGCACGGTGGCGGCGCTGCTGCGCGGGTTGCCCAACGACGTGTTCTTCAAGGTGGGACTGATCACCATCATCGGCCTGTCCGCCAAGAACGCGATCCTCATCGTGGAGTTCGCCGTCACCGCTCAGCACAACGGCAAAAGCCTGCACGATGCGGTGCTCGAGGCGGCGCGCCTGCGGTTCCGGCCCATTCTGATGACCTCGTTCGCGTTCATCCTGGGAGTATTCCCCATGGCCGTCTCGAGCGGCGCCGGCGCGAACGCGCGCCATGCCATCGGCACGGGTGTGATCGGGGGGATGCTGAGCGCCGCGGTGCTCGGCGTGTTGCTGATCCCGGTGTGTTATGTCGCCGTCCGGCGCCTCATGGGCGATCAGCTCGATGCGCCGGGGCATCCGGCGCCCGCGAGCACTCCGTAGAGCGCCGGCGATGCTGCGCGCCCGCTATTGAGCCGGCTGCCCGGGAGCGAACACATCCGCTCCCAACGTCTGCAGGTCAGGCTCGGCGGCGTATCCCAAGTGCTCGAGCCTGAACAGATCCTCGACCGTGCGCAGCAGCGAGTAGTGGTTGTAAGGCACGCTCGACACGGTGCCCGGCTTGATGAACCGCGACAGCAGCACGGCGCCGATGCGGCCGCCGCCCGGCCCGCGGAAGCCGGGAAGGTGCTTGGCCCCTGGCAGGGGCTTCTCGCCGCAACAGGCGCTCGAACCGTCCGCACCCGAGCCGTCCGACTCGTCGAACGTGATGATGAGCAGACCGTCCTGGCGGTACGCCGCGGACTGCGTGATCAGCGGCACCCATTTCTTGAGGAACAGATCGACGGCCTCGAGCCCGCCGGGCGTGCCGTCGATACAGTCCGGATCGTGGCCGTCATGGCAGAGGTTGGGGGTGATGAAGGTGTAGTTGGCGGTGGTGGCGTTGCTCTTGAGGTCCTTGCTCAGCGCATCCAGATTGACCACATGGGCATCGCAGCGCGCCTGATCATCGATGATCGTGTGGAAGTACACGAACGGGTCGTGCCGGGCGGCGTACTTGTCCGAGACCGTCGCCAGGTGGGTCGTTTCGGGGGCGCCGACCGGAGTGTGTCCGCAGGTCGCTCGCTCGCGGCGCGGATCCTTTCCCATGTCTTCCATGTAGGCCTTCCACGTGAGGCCTGCGGCCTCGAGCTGATCGGGCAGTGTCTTGACGAGCCGCGGATACACGCAGCCGACTCCGAGCGCCTGACCGTGCGCATCGAGTCCTGGCTGAGCGAGGCGAAATTCCGAGACGATCGGACAATCCAGCTGCGTCTGCTCATTCGGCGCCTGGCCGCTGATCAGCGCCACGTAGTTGTCGAGGCTGGCGTGGCCGATGCCGTAGTAATGGGTCAGCAGAGCGCCCTGCGCCGGCAGCGTCTGCGCCAGATACGGCGCCGGGGAGTGTTTGCCGAACGTGACGCCGAACGATTGGTTCTCCAGCAGGATCACGAACACGTGCCGGACCGCGGGCAGGCTGGCTGGACTTGCCTTCACCCGGGCGGCCTGCGCGCCGCCGCGCGGCGCCGACACCAGAGCCAGCAGGACGGCGATCGCTACGCAAGCGAGCATGTTGATCGCCGCGGTACGCCGCATGGTCATGGCGAAGCCACTCTGGTGCGTTCTTCATGCTTCAAGAGTGCGGTGGCCTGCTCGAGCCGCTCACAATACGCGCTCAGGGCGCCGGCGGTAATCGCGGCGTACTGATTGGCCTCGTCCCAGTGGCTCTGCTCGATCGCTTCACGCACCCCGGGCAGCGTCTTCGCTCCATAGCCGGTGAACAGGCCCGGCGCGTACACGAGATGTTTGTACCAATCGCGGCCCGGCAGGCCGCGCACGTCTGTCAGCGTGTGCTCCATTCCCCGCAGCAGCGCATTCAGCTGCCGGCGCTGCGCCTCACTCAACTTCAGCTCCCCCGCGGCGAGCTTCGCGTACAGCTCATCGTAGGCCCGCGCGCTGTTCCTCAACCGCGCCACGGTGTTGTCGAGCGGCGCGAAGTTGAGATAGGGCGCCTCGGGCTCGCGCGCCGGCGGCAACACAACCCGGGTCGGATCGGCCGCCAGGGCGAACGCATTCTGATCCAGCAGCCTGGCAAGCTCCGCGGTGCTGGCGCGCTTGTCGTCGCTGAGCTTGTGCAGCTCATCGAGATAGCCGCCCACCGCCTCGGCGAAGCTGCCGAACTGCAGCGGCAGCACATCCGCGTCGGCCATCCGCAGCACCAGGTGCCCGGCTGTCTGCGCCTCTACCACGCCGTAAGCGAAGTTGGGATCGCCGAAACGCACGTAATGGTCGAAGGAGTCGTAGTTCGAGTGATAGACCCCGTCCTGATCGGACTCACCGCCATACTCGATGCTGAGCGTGGTCACCCCGAGGTGCTGAATGAACGGCGTGAAGTCGGATCCGGAGCCGAGCGCCTTGAGCGGCAGATCACCGCCGGCCGCGGCGAGCTTCGCGAGCTTCTTATCCTGGTCCGTGGCTCCCTTCTCGTAGCCGCTCACCATCAGCCGCGCCCGCAGGCGAGCTTGTGAGCTCACGCCGGTTTCCGGGTCCTGCACGCCGTTCGCCACCTCGTTGACGAGCCGCTGCAGCGAGTGGCTGCCGGCGGCCGCGAGAAAGCCGCGGCTGTTGGTGTCGGAGTTCAGGTAGAGCACGGCCTTGCGTTGCAGCTCCTCGGCGTGCGTCTCGGCCCATTCGGTCGAACCGAGCAGGCCCGGCTCCTCGCCATCCCAGCTCGCATAGATCAGCGTGCGCTTGGGCCGCCAGCCGCTCTTGAGCAGCGCGCCGATCGCCTTCGCTTCGGCCAGCAATGCGACCTGGCCTGACAGCGGGTCCCACGCGCCGAAGACCCAGGCGTCGCGGTGATTGCCGCGGATCACCCACTCATCCGGAGTGCGCGCGCCGGGAATTCTCGCGATGACGTCGTAGAGCGGCTGCAAGCTCCAATCGGAGCTGATCGCCAGGTGCACTTTCGCCGGTCCGGGACCCAAGTGGTAGGTGATGGGCAGCGCGCCCCGCCAAGGCTCGGGGGCAACCGGCCCTGCGAGCGCCGCGAGCAGCGGCTGCGCGTCCGCGTAGGAGATCGGCAGCACCGGGATCTTGAGGATCGTCTTCGCCTCGGAGAGGGCCAGGCGTTTGGCGTTGCGTGTGGCGCCCACGCCCGGCGTCAGCGGATC
>VBNY01000485.1 GCA_005877705.1 Gammaproteobacteria bacterium | reverse complement strand
AGCAGGTCGGGCAGGTCGCGTGCAACGACATCCACGACTTTCTGCTGCAGCGCTGCGCTGGCGGGCAGGCTCGCGGCACCGCGCACGGCCTGCTCGGCCCACTCCGCATTCCGGCCGCGCAATTCCGCGAGTCCGCGGATGTACGCCACGGCGTCGTTGACGACCTTGCGCTCCATCGCCGTCGTTGCCGCCGGGCTCGCGGGAGCCCCATCGCCGCCGGGAGCGCCGCCCGGGTGTTTCACGGGCGGCTTCTCGGGCAGTGGAGCAGGACTGGGAGCGGGCTCCGGCTCCCCGCCGATCGAGACCGGCGTCGCCGCCCCTAAATTCGTTGCCGGCGCCATCGCCGCGACGTGACTTGCATAAAGGATGTACGTCCCCGCGCTCGCCGCGCGCGCCCCCGGTGGGAAGACGTAACTCACGACCGGAATCGGTGAAGCGAGGATTGCCCGGATGATGTCGCGCATGGCGCTGTCCAGACCGCCGGGCGTGTCGATCTCGAGTATGACGAGCCGGCTGCCGCTGCGATGTGCCGACTCGAGCCCGTGTACGACGTACCGGGATGTGGCCGGCCCGATCGGCCCGTTGATTTCGAGCACGACAGCGGCTGAGGCGGTAATCGGCGCGCCGCGCTCGGCAACCTCCGGGGCGCCGAGGACAAACGACGCCACCCCAACCATCGCGATCAGGGCGGCCGAGGTGGCCAGCGCACGCAGAGCACGCAGCGGTGAGGCGCTCATCATCGTGCACCCTACTCTCAGGTAGGACGTGTCCGCAATGTTGGACTCTCGGCGGCCTGCGACTCAAAGCGGGCTTTGGACAGCGCCTTTAGGGGCGCCTCGATCTCGAGGACCCCGGACGCACGCGGGGAGTGCGCGGCAGTCCTGTGTGTTGCGTGCGGAACGGCCGCGTGGCGCTGCCGGCAGGCCGGTGCTGCGGCGCCGCGCCGGTCCCGGCGGGCTGATAAGCGGGCACCAGCCGGTGCTTGCCACTGCCGATGAGATCGGCGCGGCCCATGCGGCGCAGGGCTTCGCGCAACATCGGCCAGTTGTTGGGATCGTGATAGCGCAGGAATGCCTTGTGCAAGCGCCGCACTTTCAGTCCCTTCGGAATCAGCACGTCCTCGCTGCTGCGGCTGATGCGTTTCAGCGGGTTCTTGCCCGAGTGGTACATGGCTGTCGCGCTCGCCATCGGCGCGGGCAGGAACGCCTGTACCTGATCCGCGCGCAGGCCGTTCTTCTTCAGCCACAGGGCGAGCTCGAGCATGTCCGCATCGCTGGTGCCCGGATGCGCGGCGATGAAGTACGGGATCAGGTACTGCTCCTTGCCGGCCTGCTTCGAGTAGCGGGGGCTTCATCATCTTCGAGAGCGGCCCCTCCGCGATCGCCTCGGGCGCGATCTTGAGATAGCCGCCGGTGTGATGCTGGGCGAGCTCCTGGATGTATTCGGGCGACTCGAGCGCGAGGTCGTAGCGCACGCCCGAGGCGATCAGCACCTTGCGGATGCCCGGCAGCTCGCGCGCGCGGCGGTAGAGGCGGATGAGAGGCGCATGATCGGTGTTGAGATTGGGGCACACGCCGGGGTACACACACGAGGGCCGGCGACAGGCGCTCTCGATGGCGGGGCTCTTGCACGCCAGGCGGTACATGTTGGCCGTCGGTCCGCCGAGATCGGAGATGACGCCCGTGAAGCCCGGCACGTGGTCGCGGATTTCCTCGATCTCGCGCAGCACCGACTGCTCCGAGCGGCTCTGGATGATGCGGCCCTCGTGCTCGGTGATCGAGCAGAAGGTGCAGCCACCGAAGCAGCCGCGCTGGATCGCGATCGAGAAGCGGATCATCTTGTACGCCGGGATATTCGAGTTGCCGTAGACCGGGTGCGGCCGGCGGCGGTAAGGCCGCTCGTATATCCAGTCCATCTCCCCGGTGGTGAGCGGAATCGGCGGTGGATTCAGCCACACGTCGACATCGCCGTGGCGCTGCACGAGCGCGCGGGCGTTGCCGGGGTTCGACTCGAGATGCAGGATGCGCGAGGCGTGCGCATACAGCACCGGGTCCGCGGCCACCTGCTCGCAGGAAGGCATGCGGATTACGCTGCGCTCGCGGTCCGCGTTCTTCACGCGACGAACGAATCGAACCACCTTCTCGTCAGGCGCCGTGCCGGCCTGGTTGCACGGGGTCGCCGGCTCGTTGAGTCGCGGCGCCCGATCATCCGCCTGCATCGCATACGGATCCACCGGCGGGCTGAGCGGGCCGGGGGTGTCAAGATGCGTCGAATCGATCTCTATCCAGCCCTCAGGGGTGCTGCGGCGTGCGAACGCCGTGCCGCGCATGTCCGTGATGTGCTCAATGCTTTCGCCGCCCGCCAAGCGGTGCGCGAGCTCGCAGATCTGCCGCTCGCCGTTGCCGTATACGAGCAGGTCCGCCTTGGCATCGAGCAGGATCGAGCGCCGCACTCTCTCCGACCAGTAGTCGAAGTGCGCGATGCGCCGCAGCGAGGCTTCGATGCCGCCAATGACGATCGGAACGTCCTTGAACGCCTCGCGCGCCCGTTGGGCATACACGATTACGCAGCGGTCGGGCCGGGCGCCGCCAACACCGCCCGGCGTGTAGGCATCGTCACTGCGCAGGCGGCGGTCCGCGGTGTAGCGGTTGACCATGGAATCCATGTTGCCGGCCGTGATGCCGAACAACAGGTTGGGCCGCCCCAGAGCGGCGAACGGTGCGGCGCTGTGCCAGTCGGGCTGTGCGATCATGCCAACACGAAATCCCTGCGCTTCGAGGACGCGCCCGATGATGGCCATGCCGAAGCTCGGGTGATCGACGTAGGCGTCGCCCGTCACGATGATGACGTCGCAGCTGTCCCAGCCGAGCGCCTGCATCTCGGCCCGCGA
>VBNY01000217.1 GCA_005877705.1 Gammaproteobacteria bacterium | reverse complement strand
AGCTCAGACGGAATTCCGTGATCGAGTGCGGCACGCAGCAACGCCTGCCCGCGGGCACTGTCCCTGCGCACCCCGATGGCCTCCACGTATATTCGGCCCAGGGTGACCATAGCGGGCGCGTATCCCTGCGTCGCAGAGCGCTCGAACAACTCCCGGGCAAGCTGGCTATCCCGGGCAACTCCCAATCCCGAGTCGTGCAATAGCCCCAGCCTGTACTGGGCTGCCGCATCACCCCGCTGCGCCGCCCCTTTCAACAAGGTGGCGGCCATCGCGTAGCTCTGTGGGACGCCCAGACCATGGAAATATGCGTTCGCCACGTTGTTGAGGGCTTGCATCGAGCCGTTCGCGGCGGCCAGCCGAAACCAGCCGAGCGCCGCTACGTAGTCCTGCGGCAATCCCCGGCCCGTGGCGTACAGTATTCCGATACGGTTCATCGACTCGGCATGTCCCTGAGCCGCCGCCAGCGAATACCAGCGGTAGGCCGCCGCGCTATCGGTTTGCACCCCGAGTCCCTCGTCGTACATGACTCCTCGTCTGTACATCAGCGCCGCTTGCTCGACTGTCACCGCCCGAGACGGCTCTGATCGCGGATCGGCATGCGCCACGCTGCCGCAGATCAGGAGAACGCCGATGACTGCGACTTTGTGCAGTTTCATAGGGAGCCTCCGATGTTCCAGAACTGCCAATTGAGATCTTCCGAAGTCAGGATGGCCACAACCCATTGCGAGCACATCGGCCTGAGGAGAGACATGCGGGGTGCAGTAGAAGGCAGATACAGCTCTCTCGTTGGATATACCTTGCTGAATGCACGGTAACCTCGAGCGCGGCGCCGCGACCGCGCGGGGGACCTGGCGATATGTGGGGTCGTGTGGGTCCGGCCGACGGCTCACCGAGCGCAGACTCTCAATCCGCGAGAAGGGTGTGTGCGAGCCGCCGGCCGAAAGAGAACGGTGGCCGGGTTTCGACTACGGGACCGACCCTACTCGGCGTGCTTCGCGCGTGCCGAAGTAGTCTTTGCCCTTCGTGCTGACTGCCTCAGTCGCGCGCGGGCGCGAGGCGCCAGTCGCCTCGAGCGCCAGTGCGAACCCGAGCGCAATCACCGCCAGGGGGGCGATCGCCAATGCGACGGCAATGCGAGCGAAGGGGAGCATGTGCAGTTACCTCAAATCGCTGATTCCACCTCTATCCGGCTGTCACTGTATTGGGTGGTCCCGTGCGGAACAACTCGTCGTTCGTTGATAGAGTGTTTCCCACAAGTAAACGCCGTATACCGGATCTGAGGCGCTTTACACGGCCTCCAGGATTGTGGCGATTCCTTGCCCACCCTCAGAAGAGGAGGTGGGACGATCCTGTATCGATGCACCAGCGCCGCGGCGGGCGATCCGGAACGACCAATGCCCGCATCATGCAAGGTGTCGCGCGCACGCTCGACCCTCAATCGGAAGCCGCCGTGGGTGCCTATCTCGCGACTCTTGCCCTCGAGTAGCCCGGCGACCGCTCGTGCACAGCGAGCCGAAACGGATCGAGTACTCTCACGCGGCCATATAGCCGGCCGTCCTCGAAGTCTTCCGACCATAGCGGGTCGAGACCGCGCTCATCTGCGTATGCCCAAAGGTGGGCGTCGAACCAGGATAGCTTGTAGAGCGCCGCGCCTCGCAGCGCCGTGCGCAGTGTATTCTCCGTCGGATAAACGACACTGAACTGGGCGAGCATTTCGTCCACTTCGCGGTGCGCTTCCTCTACGGAGAGCAGCGAGGTTTTCCACCAGCGCCTGATGCGCAACGACGATGGAATTATCCGCGATCCCCTGGCGCAGCAGCTGCGTCGCGCGTGCTTGCTTCGCCGGGAACCGCGGGTCGTATCTGTAGACGAGAATGTTGGTGTCAACGAGTGCGGCCACGCGTGTAGAGGTCCTCTCGTTTCCATCCGCGGTTCTTCGCCCACGGCAACGAGCGCGCCCGCTCGCGAGCTCGCTGGCGCTCACCAGCCTGGTCGAACTGCCGGAGGCGGTCCTCTGGCACCAATACCTCTTTTTTTGCACGCGCTGGCACAATCGCGATCGTTTCACCCGCCGCAACGAGCTCCACTTCATCGCCCACCTTGATGTCGTAAGCATCGACGAGGCGCTTTGGCAGGGTGATCTGGAATTTGCCGGTGATTCGGGTCATGCGGGGAAGTCTAGCAACGCGTCACGGAATCAGTCAAGGAAAAATCCTTGATCGACTTTGCCGCGCCTTCGATCACCGCAGCTGCGAGGCGTTCCACCCGCCGCCGACGGCTTCAATCATCGCAACGCTCGCCGTCAGGCGATCCACTAACACGGTCAGTGCGGTCTCCTCGGTGTTCAACCTCGTCGTCTGAGCGGCGATGACGCTGCTATAGGGCACCGTCCCTGCCTTGTACTGATTGAGCGTGAGGTTCTCGGCTTCCCGAGCTGCCTTGACCGCCGCATCCTCGATCGACGCCTGCTGCTCGAGCACGCGCAAAGTGACGAGCTCGTCCTCGACCTGCTCGAAGCCGGCCAGAACCGTCTGCCGATAGGTGTCCACGCTGAGCTCGTAGGCGGCCCGCGCCTGAGCTGCCTGTGCGCGGCGCAACCCGCCGTCGAACACGGTCTGCGCGAGCGCCGGGCCGAAGGACCAGACGCGATTCGATGTCCTGATCAATTTGGCTAGGGTGCCGCCTGTGTAGTCGTCCGAGCCGGACAGCGTCAGGCTCGGGAAGAAAGCCGAGCGGGCGACGCCGATCTGGGCGTTGGCCGCGGCCACCCTGCGTTCGGCCTCCGCAATGTCGGGTCGGCGTTCGAGGAGTGTCGATGGCAGTCCGGGAGGCACGGTTGGAACGTCTGATCTCATCGTTGCAGCCTGCACGGAGAACGCCGCGGGCTGCTGTCCGAGCAAGACAGCTATGGCGTGCTCGAGTACCGCCCGCTGGATCTTCGCGTTGACCTGCTGAGCCTGACTCGAGAGCAGCTGCGTCTGCGCGCTCACGACGTCGGCCTTGGCCGCCACTCCGACGCGATAGCGATTCTCGGCGATTTTCAGGGAACGCTCTTGAGCTGCCACGATGTCGCTCAGCAGGGTCTGCAGTTGGTCCTGAGCGCGCAACTCGAAGTAATCCGAGGCCAGCGCGGCCTGGGCGGATAATCGGGCTGCGGCGAGGGCGGCAGCGCTCGCTTGCGCGGAGGCCCGGCGGCTCTCGGTCGAGCGGCGAATCTGACCCCAAATGTCCAAGTCCCAGTTGGCCGCGACTCCGGCACGGTTGGTGGTGTGCGGTGGTGCACTGCCCATCACGGTGCGTTGGCGGCTCCCGGTAGCGGAGACGAGCGGCCAGAACCCCGCCCGCGCCTGGCTGACAAGCGCCTGAGCCTCCTCGAAGGCGGCCGCCGCCGCCTTGACATTCTCGTTCGAAATGTCGATCTGTCGTTCGAGCTCATCCAGCGCCTCGTCGTTGAAGATCCGCCACCAGGGGCCGCTGCTGCCGGCTTCGCCCGGCTCACTGGGCTTCCAGCCGTCCTGCTCCTTGTAGCTCGCCGTGGCGTCGAACTGGGGACGCCTGTAGTGGGGGCCCACGGCGCACGCGGTGACGATTGCAAGTGCCATGGCGAGGACCGCCCCGCGAAGCAAGTGCCTCATCCGCGCGCCTCGAGCGCAGCCGGCGGAATCTCTGTGCGGCGTTTTCCTCGGCTCCAAAAACGATGCACGTACAGATAGACAACAGGCGTCGTGTACAGCGTCAGGAGCTGGCTCACGACCAGGCCGCCAACGATCGAGATCCCTAAGGGTCGGCGCATCTCGGTACCGTCGCCGGAGGCGAGCGCCAGCGGCAGAGCGCCCGCAATCGCCGCACAGGTCGTCATCATGATCGGCCGGAAGCGCAGCGAGCAGGCGCGAGCGATCGCGGCGCGTGGATCGAGCCCGAGGGTGCGCTCGGCATCGAGAGCAAAGTCGACCATCATGATGGCATTCTTCTTGACGATGCCGATCAGCAGCAGAATGCCCAGAAAGGCGATGAGACTGAACTCGGTGTCGGTCACCATCAAGGCGAGCAGCGCTCCGACTCCGGCGGAGGGCAGGGTCGAGATGATGGTGAGCGGCTGGCTGTAGCTTTCATAGAGCATCCCCAGGACCACGTAGATCGCGAGCAATGCCGCCGCGAGCATCAGCGGCTGGCTGCTCGCGTTTTGTTGAAACAGGCGCGCGGTGCCGTAGGAGCCGCCGCGAATGCTCACCGGCACGTGAATCCGGTTCATGGTGCGGTCGATCGCCGCGAGCGCCGTGCCGAGGGATTCGCCTTCGGGCAGATTGAACGCAATGGAGGTGGATACGGAAGTTCCGGTGTGATTCACACTCACCGGTGTCGTGCTGGTGGAGAAGTGACTGAAGGCCGAGAACGGCACGACCGTTTCCCGGCTCACGCTCACTGCCGAGCCGGTCGAGGTATTGCCGCGCCCCGCATTCGCAAGAGAGTTCGCGGCCAAGTTGCGCGCCGCGTCCTGCGCCACGGCGGCGCTGCTAGGGGCCGCGGTTTTGAATCGGGTGGTACCGGCCAGTGCCTGCGTCGCCTGAGTGCCGCTCACTGCGCCGCCGGAAGTGCTGACATACAGTTCCTTGAGGACCTGCGGGCTCTGCCAGAACTCCGGCGCGACCTCCATGACCACGTGGTACTGCTGCGGACTGAAGGGATTGTAGATGGTCGAGACCTGCGCCTGGGCGAAGCCGTCCCCCAGCGCATTGTCGATCTGACTCTCCGTGAGCCCGAGTCGCGCCGCGCTGTCCCGGTCGACGATCAAATCGGCCTCGAGCCCTCCGGGTTGCAAGTCCGTGTCCACGTCGGTGACTTCCGGGACGTCCTGGAGCGCGAGGCGCAGTTTCTGCGACCAGCTGCGCAACTCGTTCAAGTCGTCACCGAGCAGCGTGTACTGATATTCCGAGTTGGCGGAGCGCCCGCCGCCGCCGCCGATGTCCTGCGCGGCCTGCAGGTAGGTGGCAACCCCGGTAACGCTCGCGAGCTCGGGTCTGAGCCGCTCGATGACCTGGTCCGCCGAGGCGCTGCGCTGCGCCCTGGGTTTGAGCGTCACACCGACGCTGGCGCTCGCTGCGCCGCCGTGAGGTCCAAACCCGCCGCCGCCCACCGTTCCCACCACGCTCTGAACCGCAGGATCCTGCTGGATGATGCGCGCGACCTGTTGCAGCTTGCCCTTCATCAGCTGAAAGGACGAGAACGCATCCCCGCGAACGCCTCCCCATATCTGGCCGGTGTCCTGTTGCGGAAAGAAACCCTTCGGAATGACGACATACAGATAAACGTTCAGGCCGATCGTCGCCAGCAGGCTGAGCAGCATCAACCGCGGATGATGCAAGGCCCAATCCAAGGTGCTCTCGTAGCCGCGGCGCAAACTCTGGAAGCGGCGCTCAAAAGCCTGTCCGAACGGGGTCGATGGGCGCTCCCGGCCGCGACCGAGCAGCCGGGCGCACATCATCGGAGTCGCCGTCAATGAAATGGCGAGCGAGATCAGGATGGCCACCGACAAGGTCGTGGTGAACTCCCGGAACAGCTTGCCCACCAGTCCCCCGGCGAGCTCGAAGGGGATGAACACCGCGATCAACGACAGACTCATGGACAACACGGTGAAGCCCACTTCGCGCGCGCCGCGCAGGGCGGCCTGCATGCGGGTCATTCCCGCTTCGATGTGCCGGGTCGTGTTTTCCATGACCACGATGGCATCATCGACCACGAAACCGGTGGCGATCGTGAGCGCCATCAGCGAGAAGTTGTCGAGGCTGTAGTCGAGCAGATACATCGCCCCGAAGGTCCCGGTCAGCGACACCGGAACCACCACCGCCGGGATGAAGGCGGCACGGTAACTGTGCAGGAACATGTAGACGACCAGGATCACCATCGCCACCGCCAACAGCAGCGTCTGCTCGATCTGGCGCAGCGATGCGCGGATCGTCAGCGACCGGTCGAAGGTGACCACCAGGTCGATCTTCGGGTCGATCGCAGCCTTCAGCAGCGGCAGCTCGGCTTTGACGGCGTCGACTACCGCGATGATGTTGGCTCCGGGTTGCTGAAAAACGTAGACGGAAACCGCCGCCTTGCCGTTGTACAGGCCGTACGTGCGGATGTTCTCGGTGGCGCCATCCTCCATGTCGGTCACGGCGGCGACATCACCCAGCCGCACCACCGAGCCGCTGCGGTTTGCGATGATCAGGTTGCGATACGGCGGCGCGTCCCGGGCATTGTCGTTGGTATAGATCTGATAGTGCAGCCGGTCCGACTCGATCGCGCCCTTGGGCGCATTGGCGTTCGCATTGGAGATGGCCGCACGGACGTCCTGCAGCCCGATACCGTATTTCGACAGCGCGAGCGGATTAATCTCGACCCGCACCGCGGGCAGCGCGCTGCCGTTCACATTCACTCCGCCCACGCCTTTGATTTGCGACAGGCGCTGAGAGATCACGGCATCCGCCGCGTCGAATATCTGGCCTTGCGTGAGCACATCGGAGGTCATCGCGATGGACAGGACGGGAAACATCGCGGTGTTGAGCTTGTGATAGGAGGGATTGCGCGTCAGCGAGGAGGGCAGGTCGGCATGCGCCGCGACGATCGCCGCCTGCACGTCGCGCGCGGCTCCCTCGATGTTGCGATCGATTCCGAAGGTGAGCTGGATATTCGCCGAGCCCACGCTGCTCGATGAGGTCATGTCATCGACGTCGGCGATGGCGCCGAGGTGCCGCTCGAGCGGTGTCGCCACGCTGCTCGCCATGACTTCCGGGCTCGCTCCGGGGAGCGATGCCGACACGAAAATGGCCGGCGCCTCTATCTGCGGCAGCGGCGCCACCGGCAGAAGCGTGAAGGCCGCGGCGCCGGCGAGCGCGACACCGAGCGTCAGCAGTGTCGTCGCCACCGGTCTGGCGATGAACGGCGCCGAAATGTTCACGCCGGCATGTCCGCCAGGTCACCCGTGCCTGGCTCGGCCGGTGCGGCTCCGCGCATGCGCTTGGCTAGGCGGTCGAACGCGAGGTAGATGACCGGCGTGGTGAACAGTGTCAAGACCTGACTCAGCAGCAGACCGCCTACGATGCTCACGCCGAGCGGATGGCGCAGTTCGGAGCCCGTGCCGGTGCCGAACATCAAGGGCAGCGCCGCAAATATCGCGGCCACCGTCGTCATGAGAATCGGCCGGAATCTCAGCAGGCACGCCTGATAGATGGCCTCGCGCGCGGACAGCCCCTCGGTGCGCTCGGCATCGATGGCGAAGTCGATCATGAGGATCGCATTCTTCTTCACGATGCCGATGAGGAGGATGATGCCGATGAGCGCAATGATGGTCAGGTCGTCCGCCGCCAGAATGAGCGCGAACAGCGCTCCGATGCCGGCCGACGGCAGCGTCGAGAGAATCGTGACGGGATGGATGAAGCTCTCATACAGCACGCCGAGCACGATGTACATGACGAGCACGGCGGCAGCCAGCAACAGCAGCTCGTTCGTCAAGTTGTTGCGAAACGCGAGCGCCGCGCCCTGAAAGGTCGTGCGAATACTCTCAGGTATGCCGATATTGCGCTGCGCGTTTTCGATCGCAGTGACGGCCGCGCCGAGCGAGGTCGCGGCGGCCAGATTGAATGACACCGTGGTAGCCGGAAACTGCGCGAGATGATTGATGAGCAGCGGGCGCGACTCCACGCTGACCCGGGCGATCGCCGAGAGCGGCACCTGTCCGCCGGCGGCGGAGGGCACGTACAAGGAGGCGAGCGAGTCCACCGAGCGGTACAACGACGGATCCGCTTCGAGTATGACTCGGTACTGATTCGATTGCGTGAAGATCGTGGAGACGATCCGCTGTCCGAATGCATCGTAGAGCGCATTGTCCACGGTGCCCACGCTGATGCCGAGTCGCGCGGCGCTGTCGCGGTCGATCGTGACGTAAGCGGCAAGGCCATTGTCCTCCTGGTTGCTGACCACGTCCGCGAGCTCGGGCAGTCGACGAAGAGCTCTTCCAGGCTGTACTGATATTGCGTGCGGCTGACACGATCCTCCACCGTCAAATCCTGAACCGGCTGCATGTAGAGCGTGATGCCCGCAACATCGGCCGTTTCGGTCCGCAGGCGGCGGATGATCTCGGTGGCGGTTGCGGTGCGCGCGCTGCGGGGCTTCAAGTTGATCAGAAACCGCCCGCTGTTCAAGGTTACGTTGTTGCCGTCCACGCCGATGAACGAGGACAGGCTCTCGACATCCCGATCGGTGAGAATGGCGGCCGCCAGCGCCTGTTGGCGCTCAGCCATCGCTGCGTAGGAGACCGCCTCGGTCGCCTCCGAGACCCCCTGAATGAGACCGGTGTCCTGGTCGGGGAAGAAGCCCTTCGGAATGAGCACGTACAGCAGCGCAGTGACCGCCAGCGTCGCGATCGCCACATACAGCGTCATGCGCTGATGATCGAGCACCCAGGTGAGTCTGCGGCCATACCAGGCGATGAGCGCCGACAACCAGTCCCCAGCACGTCTTGATCGGGGATCCTGCGGCGAACGGTGCTTGAGGAGTTTGGCGCACAGCATGGGCACCAGGGTCAGCGACACGACCGCCGAGATCAGAATCGTGACGGCGAGCGTCACCGCAAATTCACGGAACAGCCGCCCCACCACATCCTGCATGAACAGCAGCGGAATCAGTACTGCGATGAGGGAGACGGTGAGTGAGATGATGGTGAAGCCGATTTGTCCGGCTCCTTTCAGGGCGGCATCGAGCGGTCGGTCGCCACGCTCGATGTAGCGCGCGATGTTCTCGATCATCACGATGGCATCATCGACGACGAAACCGGTCGCGATCGTCAGGGCCATCAGCGAGAGATTGTTGAGGCTGAAGTTGGCGAGATACATCACCGCGAACGTGCCGAGCACGACGAGTGCGACCGCGAGGATGAGCTCGAATTCGACATCTCTGATCGAGGCCCTGATCGTCGTGGTGCGGTCGGTGAGGATTGAGACGTCGACACCGGCGGGCAAGGACGCCTTCAGCATCGGCAGCAGCGCGTGGACTCGGTCGACGACGTCGACGACGTTGGCGCCCGGCTGGCGCTGAACGTTCAGAATCAGGGCGGGGATGGTGTTCATCCAGCCGCCGAGCTTGGTGTTCTCGGCACTGGAGACGAGGCTGGCGATGTCCCGCAGGCGCACGGGGGCGCCGTTGCGATATGCGATGACGATGTTGCCGTACTCAGCGGCGCTCCTGAGCTGGTCGTTGGTATTGATCGTGTATGCACGCGTAGGACCGTCGAGCGTGCCCTTGGGTCCATTCTGATTCGCCACGTTGATGGTGGTGCGCAGATCGTCGAGGTTCAGCCCGTATGCGGCCAGTGCACGGGGATTCACCACCACTCGGACCGCGGGGCGCTGGCCGCCGCTGATACTGACTACCCCGACGCCCTTCAGCTGAGAGATCTTCTGCGCGATGCGCGTGTCCGCCAGATCCTCCACCGCCGTCAGGGGCATGACCTTCGAGGTGATGCCGAGAGTGAGGACCGGCGCGTCGGCGGGATTGACCTTGGCATAGATCGGCGGTGCCGGCAGATCCTGCGGCAGAAGGTTCTGTGCCGCGCTGATCGCCGCCTGCACTTCCTGCTCGGCAACATCGATGGGCAGGGCCAGATTGAACTGCAGAGTGATCACGGAGGCGCCGGCGGAGCTGGTCGAGGACATCTGGTTCAGGCCCGGCATCTGGCCGAACTGCTTTTCGAGCGGTGCGGTGATGGCCGACGTCACGACCTCGGGACTCGCACCCGGGTAGAAGGTCTGCACCTCGATCGTCGGGTACGCGACCTCGGGGAGCGCCGACAACGGCAATTGCGCAAACGCGAGCAGGCCGACTACCAGGATCGCGATCATCAGCAGGGTTGTCGCGACCGGCCGCAGAATGAAGATGCGCGACGGATTCATGCGCGTCCCCTCATTGACTGGGGACGACCCGCGGTCGAGAACGGTGCGCGCCGCTGGGACGACCCGCTTGGCCGCCCACGAGCTTCTCGGGTGTCGGAGTCGCTCCCGGCAGCACCACCGGAGCGCCGTCTCGCAGTCGGTCGCCGCCTTCGGTGACCACGACGTCGCCGGCGGCGAGTCCGGCAGTCACGGCGACGCGCTCGCCATCGACGACACCCAATGTGACGGGCCGCACAGACACCGTACTATCGGGATTCACGCGGTAGACGAAGGTAGTCACGACACCGTTGGGCGCGCCGCGATGGACCGCTGCATTGGGCATGATGACCTGGTTGTGCAGGTCATTCTCCAGCAGCTGGATGTTCACGAACTGATTCGGAAACAGCACCCTGGTGCTGTTGGTGCGGTCGTACGCCTGAGCCTCCAGGGTGGCGCCGTCATGCAAGCGCCGCATGATCATAGAGACATCGTCTTCCGGAACCGAAAAGATGGCCGTGATCGGCTGCAGCTGAGTGATGACGACGATCCCATTCGCATCGCCCGCAGTGACGTAATTGCCTTCATCGACCTGTCTCAAGCCGACGCGTCCCGTGACCGGGGAGACGATATGGGTGTACTGGAGATTCAGCGCGGCGGTATTGACCTGCGCCTGATCGGCCTCGACCGTCCCTTCGTACTGCTCGACCAGGGCTCGCTGGGTATCGAGCTGCTGCTGGGCGATCGAGTCCTCGGTGATCAGCTCCTCAAAACGCTTCAGGTCCAGTCTGGCGTCCGCCAGCAGCGCCTGGTCGCGGCGCAGGGTTCCTCGGATCTGCTTGAGGGCCGCTTCGTACGGACGCGGATCTATCTGCGCCAGGAAGTCCCCCTGGCGCACGAGCTGGCCCTCCTTGAACGCGATCTTCTGCAGCTGTCCGCTGATCTGCGTCTTGACGGTCACGGTGGCGAGCGGTGTGATCGTCCCCAAGGCCGGAATGCGCACTTGAACATCGCCGGATGTGACCGTGGCGACGGTCACCGCGACCGGATTGTTCGATCCTCCCCGGCCGCCGCCCGGACCCTGCATCGCGGCCGAGTGCCTGTGCTGGATGTTTCTCACCAGCACGACGGCGAGCACGAGGACAACCGCAAGGAGAAGCAGCGCGACTTTGCGCTTGCGAGGGGCAGCCCAACGCTGGCGCAATGCGGCGGATACCTCGCCTGCCTCTTCCCGTAGATTCAGCACGTGTTCACCACATTT
>VBNY01000216.1 GCA_005877705.1 Gammaproteobacteria bacterium | reverse complement strand
CGACGGACCTCAACGCAACTGATGCGGTCTCGCGCGGGCGCTATCTGACTGACGCCGCCGACTGCGAAGCTTGCCACACCGCCGAGGGCGGCAGGGCGTTCGCCGGAGGTCGCGCGTTCAAGACAGCCTTCGGCACGCTGTATTCGCCGAACATCACGCCGGATGCGCAGACGGGCATCGGCGCATGGAGCGACGCCGACTTCCTGAGAGCCCTGCACCAGGGTGTGAGCCGCGACGGCACCAGACTGTATCCCGCGTTCCCCTACGCCGCCTACACCTACCTCACCGATGAGGATGTGCTGGCCATCAAGGCCTATTTGCTGACGCTGGCGCCGGTGCGCAGCACGCCGCCGGACAACACGCTCGCGTTTCCATTCAATCAGCGCTGGCTGATGTCCGTGTGGTCATCGCTGTTCAACCCCAACGAACGCTTCCGGCCCGCCGCCGACCGCAGTCCGGAGTGGAACCGCGGCGCATACCTGGTCGAAGGATTGGGTCACTGCGGCGACTGTCACACCCCGCGCAATGCCCTGCAGGCACTCGACAACGGGCACAAGTTTGCCGGCGCCATCGCCGACGGCTGGCGCGCCTACAACATCACGATGGACCAGGCTTCCGGCATCGGGGGCTGGAGCGAGACCGAGCTCGCCGAATACCTGTCGACCGGCCACGCGACGGGCCGTGGGACGGCCTCCGGTCCGATGGCCGAGGCCGTGGCGTTGAGCCTGTCCAAACTGACGCCTGGGGATCTACACGCGCTGGCTGTCTACTTGCGCAGCGTGCCGCCCATCAGTACGCCGGATCTGCCGCCGCCGAACCAGTCGCCCGCATCGCCGGAACCGAAGCAAATCCGCGCGGCGAGCGCCGACACTCTGGGCATGCAGGTATTCGAGGGCGTCTGCGCAAGTTGCCACAGCTGGACGGGCGTGAGCCTGCTCGCGCCGGTCGCAACCTTGACCGGTGCACGCGCGGTAAATGACCCGACTGCAATGAATGTGGCACAGGTGGTGCTGCGCGGCTCACAGTGGCATGCTGCCGATCGAGTGCTCCTCATGCCGGCTTTCGGCGCGGCGTACAGCGATCGCGAGATCGCGGCGGTCGCCAACTATGTCACGGCGCGCTTCGGAGCCCAGCCATCGGCGATTACGGCCGAACGTATCCACGAGCTGCGCTGACCCGCGATCGTGTCATCGTGTAGTGGCCGCATGAAACGACTCCTCCGTGGCGCCGCGCACGCTGCCGCCGCCGTCGCGCTCACGCTGGCTCTCACCGTGCCCAGCAAAGCACAGACGGTGCCCCAATATCGAGTGAGTCGCACGGTGCCGCTCGGCGCCCCGGATCGATGGGACTACGTGGTCTTCGATCCCGCCTCGCACCGGGTATATGTGGCGCATGGCGATCGAGTGACGGTCGTCGATGGCCGGGACGGCCGGATACTGGGCCAAGTGGCAGGCTTCACGGGCGGGACCCATGGCATTGCGATCGCGACGGCGAGCGGGCGCGGCTACACCGATGACGGGCGCGCGGGTGAGGCGGCTTCGTTCGATCTCAAGACTCTGAAACCCCAAAAGCGCATCAAGGCCGGCGCGGACGCCGATGCCGTGGCCTTCGACCGGGCGAGCGGCCATATCTTCGTGATCAACGGCGATCCCGGCACGGTGACCGTGATTGATCCGAAGACGGACAGCGTCGTGGCGACGGTGGAGACGGGCGGCAAGCTCGAATTCGCCGTCGCCGGCGAGAATGGCAAGCTGTATGTGAACGGCGAGCAAAAGCGCGAGATCGTCCGCATTGACACCCGCGCCAACCTGGTCGATGCACGCTGGCCCATTCCCAATTGTGATCGGCCGCACGGGTTGGCGATTGATGTCGCCAACCATCGGCTGTTCTCGAGCTGCGTCAACAACGTTCTGGTGGTTGTGAACAGTGACAGCGGCGCCACCGTCGCAACGCTGCCGATCGGCAGCGGTACCGACGCCGCCGCATTCGATCCGAAGCGCAAGCGCGTCTTCAGCTCCAATGGCCGCGACGGCAATCTCTCGGTGATCGAGGAGAAGGATCCGCAGACATTCGTGGCGCTCGGCAACATTGCGACGGCACCCACAGCGCGCACGATGAGCCTCGATCCCGACACCGGGCGCATCTATCTGGTGGCGGCGGATCTCGATGAGGCGGCCAGCGGCACTGGAGCGTCGGGCCGTGCGGCGCACGCGAGCGGTGCTGGGCCAGGTGGATCGCCTAACGCGCCCCGGCCACGTATACGTATCGTTCCGGGGTCGTTGCGGCTCTTGTTCCTCGACCCAGCACCCTAGCGCGACGTCTTTGTCGTGGGTCAGCCTACTTCACCGGCAGCGCAACATTCTTGGGCCACAGCAACCACATACGCCCCGACTCCCGCATCTTACCGGCCTGTTGCGCGGCGTCCGGTCCCAAGCCCCAAAAGAAATCCGCGCGCACCGCCCCACGAATTGCTCCACCGGTATCCTGCGCCATGACCAGACGCTGCAGGGTCAGCTCCGATGCCGGAAAGCTGGTGGCGAGAAACACCGGCGCGCCGAGCGGAACTGAAGTGGGATCGACAGCGATGGATCTTGCGGCCGTCAGGGGCACGCCCAGGGAGCCCTTCGGTCCGTACAGCGGATTGTCGATCGGCTCCTCACGGAAGAACACGACGCTGGGATTCGCGTTCAACACTTCCTGAATGCGGTCCGAATGCGCAGTGAGCCATTCCCGGATACCGGGCAGGGTCGCCTGATCCTGTGTCAGCTCGCCATGTTCGACGAGATAGCGCCCGATCGAGTGGTACGGATGCCCGTTTTGGTCCGCATATTGCAATCGGATCGTCTCACCATCCGCAAGCTGCACACGGCCCGATCCCTGCACCTGAAGAAGGAATGCATCGAGTGCATTGTCGACCCAGACGATCTCGTTGCCGCGCGGGCCGGGATCGCGCGCCAGTTCTCCGCGGCTGTAATACGGCACAACCTTGTTTCCGTCGAGTCTCGCGCGTACCGGCTTTCCTTTCAGCTCGGGATACAACGAGGTGAGATCGACCGTCAGCAGATCCGGCGGAGGCGAATAGAGCGGAATGCTGAATTGTGGTGTCGGCGACCGAGCCCCGTGAAGAATCGGTTCGTAGTAGCCGGTTATCAGGCCGCTGCTCTCACGGTGGCCGCCCCGTTTGCTCGAGATGCCATAGGGCTCGAAATAGCGCTCGAAGAACGCCCGCACGTCTTGCGAGGTTTGCGGTTGAGTCTGCTGCGCTGCCGCGCACACCGACACCCATTCGGCGCGTGTGCCGATTGCCTTGCAGCTCTGGAGAAACGCCGGCCAGGCTTCCTGTACCCGGTCCGTTTCCCAACCCGTCACCTGTGACCACTGAGCGTGGTCGTACTGTACACTCGGCGCGGGCGGCTGAGGCTGCGGGCACTTTCGAGTGAGTGCGGTGCACGCGGACAACGCAACGGCGGCTGCCGTGATCAGCAGCAATAGAGCTGCGCGAGGAGTCATTCGCGTCCTTGTAGATACTGGCGGAGAGGGGGAGATTCGAACTCCCGAGACTCGTGAGAGTCTGCCGGTTTTCAAGACCGGTGCAATCAACCGCTCTGCCACCTCTCCGTTCTAATTGAATCAGCGACTTGCGAGTATTCTATCAGCTCAGGGAGGCCGCATTGGCATCGCTCGGGGTCTGGCCGCGTGCGCGAGGTGCATCCCTTCGCGTACTATCAGCCGCCCAAGGTCAGCGCGGCCAAGTTCTGCGCCAGGGTGCGCGACATTCACGGTTTTTGACGAACGTCACAGCGTCGGTCGCGACGGGCGTGCTGTCATCGGCGCGCGGCAGGGGGGTAACATGAAAACGCACTTCACGAAGAGTGAGTACGGCCTGGGATTCGCCACCAAGGAGGTCGCCCGTGGCTAACGTAAGTACTCCAAACACCTGTGGCGATCGGAAGCCAGCCGGCTACGCTTCTGTGCCCGGCTTCCCGCGAGTTCGGGTCGTCTTCGGGAATACATACGACGGCGACGGCCGAGACATGATAGTTATTCGCTACTACGGCACTGCCGCCGATCTGGTGCTCGCGGGAGTCGTGACGGCCGATATGCTGGCGCCCGGCAGAAGGCAGCGGGTCGATGCGGAGGGCCACCGCTTCTGCCAAGACAGCTACTACATGGTCGATGTCGGGCGGCAGCCGCATCGCATCCACCGCGTGTCGCGCTGGAAGCCCGCCGAGCTCGTCGGACGACTGCCTGGCGCGCTTGATGCGATCGCGGCGCACGAGGAGCTCGGGGCGTGGCTCGAGGCGGTCGCGAACAGGCTCACAACAGCGTCGTCAAGCTGCCACAGCGGCTCGCTACAGGCGCCAGAGTCCCGGGTGCGGCCCACGCATCTTCGACTGCTAGTGGGCAACGAGTAAATTTCGAGTACAAGACCATTGTGCTGCCGTTCCATGTCGGGCTTTTCAAGCAGGGGCTGCCTGACATTCAAAGCGCGCTCAACAAGGAAGGCCAACAGGGCTGGCGGTTCAAGCAAATAGTCTTGCCTTCGACCGAGTGGGGACGGTCCGACAGCATGGTCGCAATTCTGGAGCGCGCGATCGATCTGCCCGGGTGAGTTGCGCCCTACAGCGATTTCACTCACTTAGTGCACGGCGTGAGTGATGAAGAAGTACGCTACGCCAAGCAATACCGCCATCTGGCCCAGCATCGCGGCGTACATCTGACGCGAAACACTGCTCAGGCCGCCATGCAACTCCACCCTCATGTCCGCCCGCAGACCCTCGATCTTCACTTCGAGGGCATGCTGCGCAAGCAAGAGATCATGTTTAGTGGCCAAGGTGTCCTTTGCGCCGGCGAGCTCAATCTCGATCGCTTGTACAATAGCGCGCGCCTGTGGCGCGGGCACATTGGCCTTCTCCAGAACCTCGAGCGATGCCGCTTGCATAGACACGAATGATAGACCCTCGACCACCGGCGTCAATCGCACATGCATGGCGCCGCGCGGTGCACACTCTACCCGAGATGGCTATCAATGTAGCGTCGCAAAACTCGCAAGAAACACCAGTAATGGCAATGGGGCCGCCTGCGACTTGAGGCTAGGCCGGCGGGGCGTTCGCCGTCCTCAATGCTCGAAAGATCACGCGAGCCCGATTTCCACTCGCTTATTGCGCTTGCCTTCGTTGCGGATCTTGAGCACACGGATACCGCCGATCTCGGCGATGTTTCTGACGTGAGTGCCGCCGCACGGCTGCAGATCGATACCGGGGATCCTGAGAAGCCGCACGTGACCTGCGCCGCGTGGCGGCTGCACACTCATGGTCTTGACGAGGTCCGGTTGCGCTTCCAGCTCCGCGTCGGTAATCCACACGGTCTCCGTGGCGACTCCTGCAGCGATCAGCGCATTCGTTTCGCGCTCGATCCGCTCGGCGTTGAGCAGGTTCATGTCGATATCGAAATCGAGGCGCGCCTTGTCCGCCGCAATGTTGCCGCCGGATACCGGGGCGACGATGACGCAAGACATCAGATGCAGCGCGGTGTGCAGGCGCATGAGCGAATAGCGCCTCGCCCAATCGATTTCCAGCGTGAGGGCTTCGCCAGGCTCCGGCAGGAGCATGCCGGCCGCAGGGATGTGCACGACGCCGTCGGGCGTTTCGCCCTTGCGCGTGTCGGCAATCGCAATGCGCTCACCATTCGCACGCAGCAATGCGCCCGTGTCTCCCGGCTGGCCTCCGCCTAGCGGGTAGAAGATCGTACGGTCAAGCTCGATCCCGCGCTCATGGACCGCGAGCACGCGTGCGCTCGCGTTCTTCAGGTAGGCGTCGTCTCTGAATAGCAGTTCGGTCATCTGTTCGTACTCCGACAAGCCGCGTACATCGATTGTTTCTCGCCGGGTGGTTAGACTTGCGCTCGCGGAAACTGCCGGCGCGGCACGCTTGAGGACCCATGTCCACCTACTCCTATCGGATCGTCAACGTGTTCACGCAAGGGGACGATCCATTCAGCGGTAACCCGTTGTGCGTCTTCGAGAGCGCGGAGTCGCTCGACACGCCAAGGATGCAGGCGCTGGCTCGCCAGTTCAACCTGTCCGAGACGACGTTCATGTTGCCCTCCACACGAGCGAACGCGCGCGTGCGCATTTTCACGCCGAGCTATGAGATGCCGTTCGCCGGCCATCCCACGCTGGGCACCGCCCACGTCTGCCGTGCGCTCGGGTTAGCGGGGGATACCCTGACGCTCGAGATGCAGGCCGGACTCATCCCGGTGTATGCCACCCAGCGCCGCTGGACATTGCAGGCATCGGCGAACGGCCCTAGTGGGTGAAGGCGGGCAGGGAGCAGTTGATCGTTCCGCTCAGCAACGAGGCGGCCGTGCGCCGCGCACGGCCGCGCCCCGATCTCCTCGCGCAGCTCGCCAGCGACGATGGCGCCAGCATGGCCTACATCTTCGCGCCCATGGGTCGCCGGCTGCTGGCGCGCTTCTTTTTCCCTCAGGGCCCCGCGGTCGTCGAGGATCCCGCCACCGGCTCCGCGACCGCCAATCTGGGAGGCTGGTGTCTC
>VBNY01000481.1 GCA_005877705.1 Gammaproteobacteria bacterium | reverse complement strand
CTCCGAGTTCACTGCGTTGGCCTCCGCCGTCCATGACCGACTCGCCGCGGTGCGCGGCAGGGTCGATGCGGTGATCGAGACGGCCTCCCCGTTCGCGGCGCGCCTGGCCGAGCTCGGCCGCACGCTCAAACTATCCCCCTTGGAGCAGGACATCCTGTCCTTCGCGTTTCTCACGACGGTTTCCGACGAGTTGAGCGGCATCTTCGAGCAACTGGCTTCCGATCGCTGGGCCGCGGGGGTGTTGTGGACGGCGCTATTCGACACGTCGACGGATAAGCTCGCCAAAGCCATGCGGCCAAACTCGCCACTGCGGTTGAGTGGTCTGCTGCAGGCCTCCGGCCGGCGAGCGCAGTTCGCGACCGTGTCGCACTTTTGGGTCGATCTGCTGGCCGGCGCCGATTCACTCGCCAATGCGCTCCTCGAGCCGCTGGATGACAAGACCGGATCCGGCCGGCCCGCTCGATTGCTCGAGGAGGATCTGACGCTCGCGGTAGGCCTGTTGAAGAACGCGCAGGAGCCGGGCGTCAACCTGCTGCTATACGGGGCCGCGGGTTTGGAAAAGCGGCAGCTGCTGCACGACATCGTGGCGGGCTCGGGCCGCACAGCCTGGCGCGTACGCCGCTTTGAAGAGGCGCCGCGAGGCGTTCTGCCATCCCTCACGTTCGCGGCGTTTCAGCTGCTTGCCGGAAAACACGAGCCCTCCGTGCTGGTGATAGAGCGCCCCTTCGAAGTGCTGCACAGCGCGCCTTCACAGATGATCCGTGCGCTCTTCGGGATCGAGATTGCTGCGGATGACAGCCTGCCGTTTGATGAGAATCTGCTGTCAACCAATCCCATACCCGCGGTGTGGCTCGCCTCCGACGTAGATGATCTCCCTGAAGACACAGTGGCCCGATTCGTGTTCCACGCCCCGCTCAAGAAGGCCGACCGCACCCAGCAGGAGCGCACAATCAAAACGCAGCTGAAGAAGCTCAGAGTCAGCAAGGCGGCCACTGCTCAGATCCTGAAGCTCGATGGCGTGTCGAGCGCCCAGCTCGAGTCGGCGGTGAAAGCATCCCGGCTGGTCGCTGCCCGCGACAAAGCCGATCGCGATCATGCGATCGTGCAGGCGGTGCGGCGCAGTCAGCGAGCGCTCTCGAGGGATCTGACGGAGCAGTTCAGGCCGTCCGTGACCCACTATTCGCTCGAGTATCTCAATACGGCCGGCCGCTTCAGCCCGCGCCAGATTCTCAACAGCTTTCGCAGACGCCCCAAGGGGTCGGTGCTGCTGTATGGACCGCCCGGCACCGGCAAAACCCAGTTCACCGAGCACCTCGCCGGCGAGTTGACTCTGCCCCTCGTGAGCAAGAGCGCCTCTGCGCTGCTGAGCAAGTGGCTGGGAGAGTCCGAGAAAAATATCGCCGGGGCATTCGAGGAAGCCGCCGCGGAGGATGCGATCCTGTTTCTCGATGAGGGAGACAGCTTCCTGCGCAGCCGGGAGCTCGCCCACCACAGCTGGGAGGTCACTGTGACCAACGAGCTGCTGCAGCGCGTGGAACGCTTCGACGGCATCGTCGTTGTGGCAATTTCGCGAGCTCGACTTGGGTCAGCGCTGGAAGATGTTCGTCGCCGAGGCAGGGTTGACGGAGAAGATTGATGCGATCGATACGCAAACGAAGGAGAACTGGGAGCAGAGGCTTCTGTTCATGAGCTGTCTGACCCCGGGCGATTTTGCAACGGTCAAGCGCCAGTGCCTGGTGCTGGATACCACCTTAAGTCCCGAAGGCTGGCTCGAGCAGCTGGAGATCGAATGTCAGATCAAGAACGCCGCGCCTCGGTATCCCGACGAGTGAGCGTCCTATGGTGTCGATGGGGTTGACGATCACGGCCATAGCAGCTCCCCGATGACTCTTACGTCGGCTCAGCCACCGTGCCGGCGCACGCGAGCGTACTCCGGCAGCTTGGCTTCGCCGGCCGTGTGGCCGATAATCCCTTGAGTTCGCCAATCAGCCAACTCCAGGGGCCCCATCAGCGTTATGGCCGACAAGATCCGCGAATACGCGGCACAGCGCATCACGATACGCTACGACATCAAGCGCTGCATTCACGCGAGCGAGTGCGTGCGCCGGCTGCCGCAGGTCTTTGATGTCAATCGGCGGGTGTGGATAGATGCGACGCAGGGCAGTCCAGAGGAGATCGCCGAGGTGGTGCAGCACTGTCCCACTGGAGCGCTTCACTTTCGCCGCGAGGACGGCGGTCCACCCGAGCAGGCAGCGCATCGGAACGAAGCTCGCATCGGCACCGACGGACCGCTTTATCTGCGCGGCAACCTCGAAATCCATACGTCATCTGGCGTCGTTCACGACACGCGGGCGGCGCTGTGTCGCTGCGGCGCTTCTCTCAACAAGCCGTTCTGCGACAACAGCCACCTGCGCATCGGCTTTCGCGATCCCGGCAATGTGAGCCTCGCAAGCAGCGCCGCGCAAGGAGGTCCCGGCCCCCTGCGGGTGCTGCCGCGCGAAAACGGTCCTTTTCTCGTCGAAGGCGCGTTCACTCTGGTCAGCGGCGATGGCGTGACCAACGTGGATTGCGCCGCCCGGACCGCGTTCTGCCGTTGCGGCCAGTCCCGGAACAAACCCTTGTGCGACGGCTCACACGCACAGACCGGCTTTA
>VBNY01000215.1 GCA_005877705.1 Gammaproteobacteria bacterium | reverse complement strand
TGCGTAACGCGTTCAGAAAGGGGTCTTGCAGCGACTGGCCTTTGGCCATCGGGTTCTCCTTGTTTTCACAGCTTCTAGTTTTTCGGTAACGGATCGCACGCGAACTTCCCTGTCCCGCGATCCAGCAAGCTACGTGCCTCGCCGGCAGCGGCAACGGCACCGACAGCTCTGGCATCTTAACATGCGCGCCCAATCAAAGCCCAAGCTGTCGCAACTCGCGCCGGACGTCGCGATTCCACCACGCCTGGCTCGTATCCGGATCGATCCACTGCGGGCCACCTTGGGAGCGCATCCAGGTGAGCTGCCTTTTGGCGAGCTGACGCGTTGCGGAAAGACCGCGCCGGGCGGCCTCTTCCAGGCTGTACTCGCCGTCGAGGTGGGCCCAGAGCTGCCGGTAACCCACCGCCCGCACCGATGAATGGCGGGCACTCAGGTCACCACGTTGGTGCAGGCGTCTCACCTCATCCAGAAACCCCGCGGCCATCATGGCGTAAAAGCGCCGTTCGAGGCGTTCGTGCAACACGGAACGATCGCCCGGGGCGAGCGCCCAATATCTCAACGGCCTGCCGGCGAGCGGGCTCACGGTCGCACGCTGCAGCTCCGAAATAGGGCGGCCCGTCGCGTAACAGACTTCCAGAGCGCGTTGAATTCGTTGGCTGTCGTTCGCTTTGATGCGTGCGGCGGCCGCCGCGTCCAGTCGTGCGAGCTCGGCATGCAACGCCGGCCAACCCTCGCGCTCGGCTCGGGCGTCGATGTCACGGCGCAGGCCCGGGGATGCCTGTGGCAGGGGCGCCAAGCCATATAACAGCGCACGCAGATAGAGCATCGTCCCCCCCACGAGGAGTGGGACGCGCCGGCGAGCGTGAATCTGCTCGATACACGCGCTGGCATCCTTCACGAATCGTCCGGCCGAGTAGCTCTCGGACGGGTCGCAGATGTCGATGAGGTGGTGTGGAATGCGCCCGCGCAGCTCGCGTGCGGGCTTCGCCGTGCCGATATCGAAGCCCCGGTACACAAGCGCCGAGTCCACGCTCACGATCTCGACGGGCGCCTCCTCGGCAAGGCGAATGGCCCAGTCGGTCTTGCCGGAACCGGTCGGCCCGGTCAGAACGAAGACCGGCAGCTCACTGCCCATCAGTGGCGCCGAGGCCAGGGGCGCGCCGCCTGCCATCAACGCCCTCGCAGGAAAAGCCGATCGAGCTCCTGGAGGGACAGGCGCGTCCAGGTCGGCCGGCCGTGGTTGCACTGATTGGCGCGCTCGGTCGCTTCCATCTGTCGCAACAGCGCGTTCATCTCCGGGAGCGTCAGCCGGCGCTGTGCATGGATCGCGGTGCGGCAGGCCAACGTGCCCAGGAATTTGTCGGCGGCGCCGTCGAGGTGATGGGTGCCGGCGTCCAGCTCGAGATCGCGGACCACCGAGCTCACGATCTGTGAGACGTTCTCCCCGGTGAGCAGCGCGGGCACCCGGCGCAGGGCGAGGCGTGTGGGTCCCAACGCATCGAGTTCGAAACCCGCCTGCTCCCATGCGCGGCGGCCCTCGAGAATGACCTCCAGCTCGTGGGCTTTCAGCTCGACGACCACGGGCTCCAGCAGATGCTGAGAAGCCGGGGCGGCGCCCTGCTCAGCCTTGAACTTCTCGTACAGGACGCGCTCGTGGGCGGCGTGCATGTCGACGAGCACCAGGCCTTCGCGATTCTGCGCAAGAATGTAGACGCCGTGCAGCTGCGCCAGTGCGGTGCCGAGCGGAAACTCGGCCAGCGCCGCCTGTAGTGGCACAACAGCTTCCGGCTCGCGCACGCTGTCGAGGAGCGCCCAGGGGTCGCGTGTGGAGGCGGCCCGCTTGTCGTAAGGGGCGCCGCGGAAACTCAAGGCGCCCGCGTGGGCGGTGAAGCCCAGACCCGCAAGCGGGCCCAGCATGCTGGCGGAATCCCCAGCCGGCGCCGCCGCAGCCAGAGCGGGCTTCGTGCCGGCGAGCGCCCGCTCCACGGCGTGCAGCACAAAGTCGTGCACCTGGCGTGTATCGCGGAATCGGACTTCGAGCTTCGCCGGGTGCGCGTTGACATCCACCAGCTTCGGGTCGAGCGCGAGGTACAGGGCATAGGCAGCGTGCCGCCCGTGGTACAGAACATCACGGTACCCGAGCCGGACCGCATTCATCAGCAGCCTGTCGCGCACGCTGCGGCCGTTGACGAACCAGAACTGCTGATCCGGTTGCGCGCGCGCCGCGGTCGGCAGACCGAGCCAGCCGCTCAGCGTCACCGGCCCCGCGGAATGCTCGATGGGGACCGAGCGGGCGGGGAAGTCCTTGCCGAGCACCTGCGCAAGCCGCCCGGCGTCCTGGCCCTCCCGTGTCGTTGCGGGGGCCTCGAGCAGCACGCGCTCGCCGTTTCGGAGGCGGAAAGTCACGTCGAATCGTGACAGTGTCAGACGCTCGACCAGCCGCGCGATGTGGTGCAGCTCTGTCGAATCACTGCGCACGAACTTGCGCCGCGCGGGCACGTTGAAGAACAGGTCGCGCACTTCAATCGTCGTGCCCTGCGGGTGCGCCGCAGGGCGCACGGCGCGCACTGCCCCGCCGTCGGCGCTGATCTGCGCGCCGTGCGGGGCTCCCGTCGGGTGGGAAACGAGACGCAGGCGCGACACCGAGGCGATCGACGGCAGCGCCTCGCCTCGAAACCCCAGAGTCGTCACCGACTCGAGATCCTCGAGCGAACCGATCTTGCTCGTCGCGTGCCGCGAGAGGGCCACCGCAAGCTCATCGGCGGCGATACCGCAGCCGTCGTCGCGCACTCGAATGAGGCCGGTGCCACCGCGCTCCACGTCGATCTCGATGCGCCGCGCGCCGGCATCCAGACTGTTCTCGATGAGCTCCTTGACGACGGAGGCGGGCCGCTCGATCACCTCGCCGGCGGCGATCTGATCGACGAGCTCGCTGGGAAGAACGCGGATGGGCATGGGGACTCCCGGACACCTCGGGCCGTGCGGCAAGGCCCGCAACCGGCGCGGCAGTGCCGAAGTCTACCAATTTGATCAGGGTGTTCCGGCCGCCGCGCTGCCGGCGGCGCTGGCGACGGTGCTGCGGCGCGCCTGCGCGAACCGGCTTCCGGCAGGGGGATTGTCCTCGAAGTAGCGGCGCACGCCGCTGTAGATCGCCTGCGCCAGCTTGACCTGTTGGCGGGCGCTCTTGAGCCTGAGCTCTTCGCCCGGATTCGAGATGTAGGCGGTCTCGATGAGCATCGAAGGGATGTCCGGGGATTTCAGCACGACGAAGCCCGCCTGCTGAACCTGGGACTTGCGTATCTGGCCGACGCCGTCGAGCGCGCCGAGCACCCGCTCCGCGGCCGTCATGCTGGCGCTGATATTCGCCGACTGGGACAGATCGAGCAGCACGGAGGCGAGGGTGTCGTCCTTGTCGCCGAGCCGCACGCCGCCCATGAGATCGGCCGCGTTCTCGCGCTCGGCAAGCCAACGAGCCGCCTCGCTCGAAGCGCCGCGCTCCGACAGCACGTAGACGGAGGACCCGGAGATGCTGCGGTTCCCGATCGAGTCGGCGTGGACGGAAATGAACATATCCGCCTTCGCCGCCCGCGCGCGCCGGATCCGATCGCGCAGCACGAGAAACTCATCCCGGTCGCGCGTCAGCACCGCCCTCATTCCCGGCTCCGTATCGATGCGCTCGGCGAGCGCGCGCGCGATCGCGAGCACGACGTCCTTCTCGCGCGTGCCGCCGCGACCGATCGCACCCGGATCCAGTCCGCCGTGACCCGCATCGACGGCGATAACGACATCGCGATCGCTGTCGACCGGAGCGTGCACCGGACGAATGACTTTGGGAGCCATGTCGACGTCGGCCACTGCGGCCAAGTCGCCGAGCGCGACGATGAGTTGCGGACCTGCGCCACCGTCCGCTTGCGCCCAGGTGGTCTGTATCTCAACCGCCGATTTGAGTTGCACGACCACCCGCAGCGTTCCCCCGGGGCGCGCGCCGATTCGGATACTCGTCACGACGCCTGAGCCCGCAGGTGCGCGTACGCCCCTCGCGAGGCGCGTGTGGCTCAAGTCGATGACCGCGCGCGACGGGTTATCAAGCGTGAAGACTTTCTGAGCGGCGGTGTCTGACAAGTCGAGTGCGACTTGTGCCGACTCGGGGGTGGCCGACACCGAGACGCCACGCAGCTCCGCGGCCAGCAGCGGCGAAAGCGCCGCGAAGGCCGGCAGAGCCGCGGCGGTCAACAGCCGAAATACCTTTTTTATCATGCGGTTCGAGGCATAAGTTGGCACGTAATCTACGCTCCCGGCGCAACCCTTTTCAACTGCCGCCGGGCGGGGCTGCCGGCAGCCGGGCGAGCCACGACTCGCCGAGCTCAGTGTGCGAGGAGAGCTCGATCTCGTGTCCCTGCGCGCCGGAGGCGAGCCGGACGGACACATCAGCGGCCGGCAGCCGTGCGCCGCCGCGTTCGGGCCACTCGATCAGCCACAGATGACGGGGCTTGGCCCACTCACGCAACCCCAGATTGTCGAGCTCCGAGGCATCGCGCAGTCGATACAGGTCCAAGTGCAATGTCGTCCGCGCGCCCGTCTCGTAGATCTCGAGGAGTGTGTAACTCGGGCTGCGCACCGGCCCCTGGATGCCTTGCGCGCGCAGGAAACCCCGTGCGAACGTGGTCTTTCCCGCTCCGAGCTCACCGGTCAAATAGACGACTGCCAGCCCCTCGTCGCGCTGCGGGTAACTGCGGGCCAACCGCCCGCCGAGGGATTCCGTGTCCTCAGCCGTCTTTGCTTCAACGCGCATCCTGGCCTAAAGGTTCACGCAGTTATGTAGCTCGCGGGCGACATCGCTCGCCAACAATCCGCGTTCCCCGCTGCGTGCGGCTGCGTCGCCCGCCAGAGCATGCACGAGTACACCGGCACGCGCCGCCAACCAGGTATCACGACACTGCGCCAGGATGCCCGCAATGGCCCCCGTCAGCACATCACCGGTGCCGGCGCTTGCCATGCCGGGATTACCGCGTTCACATAAGCCCGGAGTGCGGCGGGTTGCCCCCACCAGGGTCCCGGCGCCCTTCAGCACAATCGTGCCGTCATAACGCTCGACCAGCCGGTCCAGCGCGCTCAGGCGATCGCGCTGGATGTCGTCGGTGCGCATGCCGAGCAGCCGTCCCGCCTCACCCGGGTGAGGGGTCAGGATCCAGTGGTCCCTCGCGCGGGCACCGGCTTCGGCGATGAGGTTCAGCGCATCCGCATCCACGACGAGGGATTTGCCGCTGCCAAGAACGGCATCGAGCGCGCTGCGCGCCCACGAGGTACGGCCGAGGCCCGGTCCGATCGCGATCACGTCGGCACGCTCGATCGCCTCCGCAAGCGTGTTCTCACCCGTGAGAGGCAGACAGATCAGCTCCGGCCGGCCGGCGGCAATGGCTGCAACGTTCTCCGGGGCGACCGCCACTGTCACGAGTCCGGCGCCCACCCGCAGACAGGCCTCGCCGGCGAGGCGAACGGCTCCCGGCATTCCGGTGCCGCTGCCAACGATCAGCACACGGCCGAAATCGCCCTTGTGCGCGGCACGCGCCCTGCGTGGCAAAGCGCGGTGGATCTCGGCCTCGACGATCCGTTCCAGCCGAGGCTTGAACTCCGCAGGCGGCGCGGCGGAGAGCTCCAGATCATCGAAGAACACGGTGCCGGCGAACTCGGGGCCATCGCCGATGAAAAGCCCGGTCTTGAGACCTACGAACGTCACGGTGCAATCGGCGCGGACCGTGTGCCCGAGCGGGACTCCGGCGTCGCTGTCCAGTCCGGACGGCACATCGAGTGCGAAGACCGGGCGCCCAGCGGAGTTGATTTCCCGAATCACGCTCGCAAGGTCGTCCCGCACGCCGCCGCGCAACCCGGTGCCGAGCAGAGCATCCACGATCACTTCACCTTCGACCAGCAACTCGGGCGTGAGGCTGCGAACGCGTCCGTCACTAGCTCTGAAGTCTTCGTAGGCATGCCGCGCATCGCCGCGAAGTTGCTCCGGCGCAATCGCAGCGAGCACCGTAACCGTGAGGCCGGCAGCTTGCGCAAACCGCGCGAGCACGTAACCGTCGCCGCCATTGTTGCCGCCGCCGCAGACGATCACTATGCGGTGCGCCGTGGGCCAGCGCGTGCGCAGATACCGCAGCGCCGCCTCGCCGGCGCGCTTCATCAGTGTATATCCCGGAATCCCCAGCACTTCGATTGCGTGGGCATCCAGAGCGCGCACCTGCGCGGTGGAATACAAAGCGATCGGCAACGCCATGCATCATTATACTGACAGCTGTGATGGCGCCATGATGCAAGCGGCCTCTATCGACCTGCACGCCGCCAAACGCGAGCTGATCGCGCGGGCGCAGGCGCTCGGCTTCGCCAAGCTCGGCGTTGCAAGCGTCGAGATCAGGCGGCGGCACGGACGCATGCGCAGCCACCCGCAGGAGCTCGCTCCCGGCACCGTGCGGGTCATCAGCGCGCGCATGGATTACTGGCCGGCCGAGGCTCGCGAGGCGCAGCAAGTGCTGGCCGACGGCGCGTTGGGCTACGTGTCGCGCTACGCGCTCGGGCGCGACTACCACAAGGTGATGCGCCAGGGGCTGGTGAGGCTCGCCGCGCAGCTCGCGCAGCGCATCGGGCCGTTCGGCTACCGAGTCTGTGTAGACAGCGCGCCGGTGCTGGAGAAAGCGCTCGCGCGCAACGGCGGTCTCGGCTGGATCGGCAAGCACACGAACCTGCTCGCGCGCGAGGCCGGCTCGTGGTTCTTTTTGGGCGAGATCCTGACGGACCTGCCGCTGCCGATCGACGCGCCTGCGAGCGCACACTGCGGCACGTGTCAGGCGTGTATACCGGCCTGTCCAACGCGCGCGATCCTAGCGCCTTATCGGCTGGACGCCCGGCGGTGCATCTCCTATCTGACGATCGAGCACAAGAGCTCGATCCCGGTCGAGCTGCGCGCCGCGATGGGCAATCGCATTTACGGCTGCGACGACTGTCAGCTCGTATGTCCGTGGAACAAGTTTGCGCAGGCCGCGGCGCATCCGGACTTCAAGGTGCGCCACGGGCTCGATGCCGGGCGGCTCACCGAGTTGTTCGGCTGGACGGAGCGCGAGTTCGATGAGCGGATGCGGGGGTCGGCGATCTATCGCATCGGCTATGAGAGGTGGTCGCGCAATATCGCAGTCGCGCTGGGCAATGCGCCGGCATCGCAGGAGGTCATGCGCTCGCTCGAGGCGCGGCGCGGCGACTCATCGGCAATGGTGCGCGAGCATGTCCAGTGGGCCCTGCAGCGACACCGCCCTAACGCATGACCTGCAGATTATCGATCAGCCGCGCCTTGCCAAGGCGCACAGCCGTGAGGACCACCAGGTGGCTCGTGTCCGAGCGCGGCGGCCCCAGATCCTGCGCCTGGCGGACGGAGAAGTAGTCGGGACGGAAGCCGGCGCTTTCCAGGGCCTGGATACCCGAGCGTTCGATGCCGGCGAAGTCGCTATCGCCCGCACGCAGACGGTTCACGGCCGCAAGCAGTGTTGCGTAGATGCGTGGCGCGATCTGGCGCTCAGCGGGTGTCAGGTATTGGTTGCGCGAGCTCATCGCCAGGCCGTCGGAATCGCGCACGGTAGGGGCGGCGACGATCTGCACGGGCATGCACAGGTCCGCGACCATGCGCCGGATGACCGTGAGCTGTTGGAAATCCTTCTCGCCGAAAACGGCGATATCGGGTTCCACGATGTGGAACAGCTTGGCGACGACGGTGGTGACGCCTTCGAAATGGCCGGGCCGGAATTCGCCACACAGCATGCGCGACAGCCCAGGCACCTCGACCCGTGTGGCGCGCTCCGAACCGTGCGGATAGATCTCCGCGACGTCCGGCGTGAACATCAGATTACAGCCCGCCTCGGCCAGCATGCGCCCGTCCTCGGCGGGCGTGCGCGGATAGTGCGCGAAGTCTTCGTTGGGGCCGAATTGCATCGGGTTCACGAAGATACTGGCGACGAAGCGGTCGCCGTGCCGGCGCGCGGCCTCGATGAGGCTGACATGGCCGCGGTGCAGATTGCCCATGGTGGGCACGAAGGCGATGCGCCGGCCTTCACTGCGCCAGCGGCGCACCTGTTCGCGAACCGCGGCAATCGTACTGACAGTTTCCATGGCTGGCGGCCCGCTCACCTCAAAAACAGTGCTCGGGCGCAGGGTACTCGCCCTGCTTCACCGCCTGGACGTAGTTCTTAAATGCCTGCAGGTTGTTGCCGGCACCGTCCAGGAAGTTGCGGACGAAGCGCGGCTTGCGGCCGGTCGTGATGTCGAGGATGTCGTAGCAGACCAGAATCTGCCCGTCGGTGCCGGGCCCCGCGCCGATGCCGATGACCGGTACGTGCAGCTCGGCCGTGATGGTTTTGCCGAGCACGGCGGGGATGCACTCGAGGAGCACGATGTCCGCGCCAGCGGACTCCAGGCGCCGCGCGTCAGCGATCATGCGCTCGGCTGCGCTCTCCTCGCGTCCCTGCACGCGGAAACCGCCCGTCTTGTGCACCGACTGCGGTTTCAAGCCGAGGTGCGCGCACACCGCGATGTCGTGGCCAGCAAGGAATTCGACGATCTCGATCTGGTTGCCGCCGCTCTCCAGCTTGACCATCTCCGCGCCTCCCTCCTGCAGCAGGCGCACCGAGTTCGCGAGCGCCTGCTCTTTCGAGGGATAGCTCATGAAGGGCAGATCGGCTATGAGGAACGGTCGATACAAACCGCGCGCCACCGCTCTGCAGTGATAGACCATGTCGTCCATCGTGACGGGCACCGTCGTGTCGTGGCCCTGGATCACCATGCCGAGCGAATCGCCGACCAGCACGACATCCACCTCGGCCGCATCGAGCAACACGGCAAAACTCGCGTCATAACCGGTCAGGCACGCGATCTTCTCGCCGTCGGCCTTCATGCGGGCGAGCGTGCTCAACGTCACCGGGGGCCGGTCCGAGTCGCGCAGCTGTAGTTGGGTGTACATGGGAATGGAAGTCTACTAGATCCCGCGGCTGCGCAGCGGGTTGTAGTACAGGCGCCCGCGCTTCATGCGCCGGATCGCCGCCAGCAGCTCCTCGTAGTCCGCGTGGTTGTTGATTGGATCGATGGAGGCGGCGTTGACGATCAGCAGCGGCGCCGCCTCGAATTCGTGGAAGAACCGCGCGTAGGCCTCGTTCAAGCGCTCGAGGTACGCCCGCTCGATACGCTGCTCGTAGTCGACGCCGCGCTTGGCGATCCGCTCGAGCAGCACATCGACCGGGGCCTGCAGATAGACGACGAGATCCGGCTTGGGCGGGTGGATATCGAGCTTTGCGCACACCTGCTCATAGAGCCGGTACTCGGCCTGATCCAGCGTGACCTGGGCGAACAGCCGGTCCTTTTCCAACAGGTAATCGGCGACGCGCAGCGGCGCGAACAGATCCTGCTGCTGGAGCGCGGCCAGCTGCTGCGCGCGCTGGAGCAGAAAGTAGAGCTGGGTCGGCAGGGCCGCCGCGCGCTGGTTGCGGTAGAAGCGCTCGAGAAAGGGGTTCTGCGCCCCCTCCTCCAGCACGCCTTGGGCCGAGAGACTGGCGCATAGACGACGCGCGAGGCTCGTCTTGCCGACGCCGATCGGCCCTTCGATCACGATGAATTGGTGGGCAGCTTCGCTCGCCGTGCTGTTCATGCGCGTGTTCATGGGGAGAGCAGACGCAGACCCTCGGATGTGACCCGCCCCTTGAGCTCGGTCACCCGACCGAGCCCGGGGATGTCCAGATCCGGAGCGATGTCCGCGAGAGGATACAGAACGAAGTTGCGCTCCACTATCCCGGGATGCGGCAGCGTGAGCCCCGACTCGCTGCGTCGCTCACGTCCGTAGGAAAGGAGGTCGAGATCGATGATGCGGGGACCCCATTTGTCACGCCGCTCGGGCCGTCCCATCGCCGCCTCGAGCGCCCGCAGCCGAGTGAGCAAGGCGCGGGATTCGAGGCGGGTGAGCAGGCCGACCACGGCATTCACGAAATCCGGCTGCTGGATGGAACCGAACGGCCGCGACAGATACAAGGGAGAGGTCAGCATCACACGAGTGGTCGGTAACTGCGCGAGCCTGGAACACGCGCGCAGCACCTGCGCGCGGGGATCCTCCAGATTGCTGCCCACTCCGATATACGCGGGCTGCCAGATCAGCATCGGGCGCGTCCATCAAGACGGCGCGGGCGGGCGGTGCCGTCTACGCCGCCGGCGGCCACCGCGGCGCGGGCTATCGAGAGACTGCGCCTGACCCGTGAGCGCGTCCGCCATATTGGCGCGCTCCTCGCCGGACACCTCCTGGATCCGAGTCCACCAGCGCGCCATCTCCGGCGACGCCAATCCATACTCCGCTCGCAGCAACAACAGGTCGTATGCCGCGCGGAATCGCGGGTGTTCGAGACCACGCAGTGCGCGGCGCCCTCGCGGGTGCTCCAGGCGCGGTTGCAAGCCAAACATCTCCCGTACGCCGAGTATGAAGCGCTTGGGTATCGCCACGTGGGTCTGAGCCTCGCGGGCGGCCTTGTCGCAGGCGTCAAGAATTGTCGAGAGCTCGTGCCAGCGCTCGGGCGGAGTCGCTTCGATGATTTGAGCAATCGGCCCGTACAGCAGCAGCGCGAACAGGAATGTCGGAGTGACCGGCTTGTCCGCAACGACACGCGCATCCGTGTTCTTCAGACCCTGCAGCATCAGCTTCTCGACCACGCTGCCGGGGCGGCCCTTCAGGTAGGCATCCACCGTCGGCAACAGACCTGCGAGCAGGCCGCGGCGACGCAGCACCTCGAAGCTGCGTGCGCCGTGACCCGACAGGAACAACTTGAGCGTCTCGTCGAACAAACGTGCGGGCGGCACACCTCCGATCAAATCGCGCAGGCGCCCAATCGGTTCCGCCGTTGCCGGATCCATCTCGAACCCCAGTTTCGCCTCGAACCGCGCCGCGCGCAGCATGCGCACCGGGTCCTCGCGGTAACGCGTCTCCGGATCGCCGATCAGTTTCAGCTTGCGTGCCGCAATGTCTTCGGCGCCTCCGACGTAATCCCACAGGGAAAAGTCAGCGATGTTGTAGTAGAGCGCGTTGGCGGTGAAATCCCGCCGCCAGACATCCTCATCGATGGTCCCATACACGTTGTCGCGAAGGATGCGGCCCGTTTCATCGAACATGCGCTTCGCCGCGGCGTCCGAGCCCGCGCCTGCACCCGGGTAGGCTTGGGGGCCGGACACGGTCGGCGTTGGCGGCAGCTCCGGCTCGAACTCCGGCTCGAGCTGCGGCTCGTCGAGCTCGGGGGCTTCACCGTCCTCCGGATCCGCGTCGGGTAGCGGCTCTTCCCCCTGCGACGGCGCGCTCGCCGCGCGGAAAGTCGCGACCTCGACAATGTCGCGCCCGAAGAACACGTGCGCGAGCCGGAATCTGCGCCCGACCAGGCGGGAATTACGAAACAGCCTCTTCACCTGCTCCGGCAGCGCATCCGTTGCGACATCGAAATCCTTCGGCTCAAGGCCGATCAACAGGTCGCGCACACAACCGCCCACGAGGAACGCCCTGAAACCCGCATCCCGCAGCCGGTACAGCACACGCAGCGCGTTCGGCGCAATGTGAGAGCGGGAAATCGTGTGGTCGGATCGCGGGATGATCCGTGGCGTGGATGTGGGCGCCACAACGGACGCGTCAGGCGAGTTCAATTCCTTGGCTTTCGGCTTGAGCAAATGAGGCGGCTCTCTATAATACCGCGCTCTTGCAGCCGGCCCTTGAAGCCCCGCTCCCTTCGTCTAGAGGCCCAGGACATAGCCCTCTCAAGGCTGTAACACGGGTTCGAATCCCGTAGGGAGCGCCATGAAATCAATAGCTTACGAACTCATGTGCGCCGCCGTACGGAATCTGTACGGAAAGTGGCGCCAAGATTTCCGTATGTTTAGCCCTAGGTGGCAGCAGACGCTCCTAGACTTTCCGTACGACTCCCGCGAGCT
>VBNY01000483.1 GCA_005877705.1 Gammaproteobacteria bacterium | reverse complement strand
TGCCGTCATCGCCTGCACTATGGCAGGCCGAGCGATCTTAGAGAGGGCTGCCCGAGGCGCGTGTCGAGCCGGTCACGGTTTAGCTTCGCGAAGCGGTCTCGAGCAGGCAAAATCGCGGCGCAGTTCGCACTTCGGATTCTGACCTGTCGCGAGTTGGCGACGGTCTGGCGCTCGAGCGCACGGCGGCGGGGGCGCGTGCGATCTAACTTATTTCGCGCGCCAGGCGCGCGGCGAGACCCGTGTAGTCCTCGGGCCGCAGGGCCTTCAACCGGGACTTGTCCGCGGGGGCGAGCGGCAGGGTGTCGATGAAATCCGCCAGCGCCTGTGCGTCTATCACTCGACCGCGAGTGAATTCCTTGAGCCGCTCATAGCCGCCGGGCACGCCGGCGCTGCGCATGACCGTCTGCACCGCTTCGCCGAGCACTTCCCAGGCGCCCTCGAGGTCGGCGGCAATGCGGGCCGGATCCGCGGCAACTTTCCCCAGACCGCGCCCGAGGGAGTCCCAGGCGATGAGGCTGTGGCCGAGCGCGACGCCGACGTTGCGCAGCACGGTCGAATCGCTGAGGTCGCGCTGCCAGCGAGACAACGGCAGCTTGTCGGCGAAATGCCGCAGCAGCGCGTTGGCGACACCGAGATTGCCTTCGGCGTTCTCGAAGTCGATCGGATTCACCTTGTGCGGCATGGTCGAGGAGCCGACCTCGGTGGCGAGCGTCTGCTGGCGCAGATAGCCGAGGGAGATGTAGCCCCAGAAGTCGCGGCACAGATCGATGAGCACGACGTTGGCGGCGGCGAGCGCATCACAGTACTCCGCGATCCAGTCGTGCGGCTCGATCTGCGTCGTGTACGGGTTGCACTCGAGGCCGAGCGACTCGATGAACGTGCGGCTGACGGCGGGCCAGTCCACGGCCGGCAGCGCTGCGACCTGCGCGTTGAAGTTGCCCACGGCGCCGTTCCACTTGCCCAGGATGCTTACAGCGGCCCAGCGTCGCTGCGCACGCCGCAAGCGTGCCGCGAAGTTGGCGATCTCCCGTGGGTGCGCGCCAGCATCGCGGTAGCCGCGTATCGCTGCGCGAGCGCAGTCAGCTCCTGGATGCGGGCGCCGAGAGTCTCTCGCAACCGCTGACGCGCGACCTGCAGAATGCGCGCGTAGCTGAGGTTGTTGATGTCCTCCGACGTGCATCCGAAGTGCACCAGCTCGAGGGCTGCCTCGGTCGCGCCGGCGGCCGCGAGCTGTTGGCGGACATAATATTCAACAGCCTTGACGTCATGATTGATGCGCGCCTCGATCGCTTTCACCGCTTCCGCAGCGTCGGCGTCCGGCTCGCCTGCCAGCTGTTGCGCGCGGGCGAGTACGGCGGGAGCCAAGGCCGCAGCGGCAAGCTGCGGAACCGACGCCGACAGATGCAACAGCCAGCTGCTCTCGATCCGCACGCGCTCGCCGATGAGACCGGCTTCGGAGAGCAGCTCGCGCAGCGGCGCGGTAGCCGCACGGTAGCGTCCATCGACGGGCGAGAGAGCCTCGAGGGACGAGAAGGCATCGCGGGTGCTCGCGGGCATGCGTTACGGGACGCCTCGAAGTGCTAGGATCTGCATGATAACGCATGCGGTCGTCCGGCCGGGCGTGAAACCGGCGAACCGGTGCGCCGGCTGCGGGAGTGCATTCATGACCAGTTCCTTTCGCATCGAGCGCGACAGCATGGGCGAGCTGCAGGTGCCCGCCGCTGCGCTGTGGGGCGCGCAGACGCAGCGCGCCGTGCAGAATTTCCCGATCAGCGGCCTCACGATGCCGCACGCCTTCATCGCGGCACTCGGCTTGGTGAAGCAGGCCGCGGCGCGCGCCAACACGCGCCTCAAGCTGCTCGATGCGGATGTCGCCCGCGCGATCGATGCGGCCGCGGCGGAGGTGGCCGCCGGCCGGCACGACTCGCAATTCCCGATCGACGTGTTCCAGACCGGTTCGGGCACGAGCACGAACATGAATGCCAACGAGGTCATCGCCTCGCTCGCCAGCCGCAGCCTCGGCCGCGCGGTGCATGCGAACGACCACGTCAACATGGGTCAGAGCAGCAATGATGTGATCCCGACCACCATTCACGTGAGCGCGACGCTCAGCGTGCGCCGCGAGCTGATGCCGGCGCTCGAGCAGCTGCGCGACGTGTTGCGAGCCAAAGAGCGCCAAGTCGGAGCCGTCGTGAAGACGGGCCGCACGCACCTGATGGATGCCATGCCCGTTACAGTGGGGCAGGAGTTGTCTGGGTGGCGCACGCAGATCGAGAACGGCCTCGAGCGCCTCGCCGCCGTGGAGCCGCGTCTCCTGGCGCTCGCACAAGGCGGCACCGCGGTCGGCACGGGGATCAACGCGCATCCGGACTTCGGCGCGCGCTTCTGCGAGGAGCTCGCGGCCCTCACGGATGTGCCTTTCACCCCCAGCTGCAATTATTTCGAGGCCCTGTCCTCTCAGGACACGGCAGTGGAGCTGTCCGGCCAGCTCAAGGTGATCGCGGTCAGCCTGACGAAGATCGCCAATGACCTGCGGTGGATGAACAGCGGCCCGCTCGCGGGCCTCGGCGAGATCGCGCTGCCCGCGCTGCAGCCCGGCAGCAGCATCATGCCCGGCAAGGTCAATCCGGTGATCCCGGAAGCCGCGACCATGGTCGCCGCGCAGGTGATCGGCAACGACACGACGCTGACGATCGCCGGGCAGTCCGGCAACTTCCAGTTGAACGTGATGCTGCCGCTG
>VBNY01000214.1 GCA_005877705.1 Gammaproteobacteria bacterium | reverse complement strand
CCCAGCAACCGCTGATTATCACTGACGACGCGCAGCAAAAGCGTCATGGCTTGCCGAGTTCAAATGGCCGTACACCGCGCAACCAATGGGTCCCGAGCGGGCGCGGCAGCTTCCCCGGCGCGCCCGGACATATAATGACCTCATCAAACTAGCAGCGGCCTCCAACCAAGCCATGGCAGCGAGTCACATTTTCCGGATTATGTTCGTGAATCAGGGCAAGGTTTACGAGATTTACGCCCGTAAGGTGAACCACGGCGAGCTGTTCGGATTCATCGAAATCGAGGAGCTGCTGTTCGGCGAGCGCTCCTCCGTGGTGCTCGACCCTGCGGAGGAGCGCATCAAGGGCGAATTCGCCGGGGTGAAGCGCACTTTTCTGCCGCTGCACTCCGTATTGCGTATCGACGAGGTGAGGAAGCACGGCGTGAGCAAGATCACAACCCTCGAAGGGGGCGCCAACGTCGCTCAGTTTCCGATGACCCAGTATTTGACGCCGCCGGACAAGAAATAGGGCGCGGCGCTCTCATGCTGCAAGTTCCCGGCGCACCGGCCCTGTCCGCTTTCCGTATCGCAAAGCTCCGCGCGCGCCTCGCCGCGCTCGCCCCCGATGTCACCGCCCTCGACACGCGGTTCGTGCATTTCGTCGATCTCGAACGCCCGCTCACGGCCGCGCAGCGTGCCATCCTCGATCGCTTGCTGACATACGGGCCACGCATCGAGCGGCTGCTGGATGAGCGGGCCGGGGAAACGCTGCTGATCGTACCGCGCGCGGGAACGATTTCTCCGTGGTCGAGCAAAGCGACGGATATCGCGCGCGTCTGCGGGCTCGATGCGGTGCGGCGCATCGAGCGTGGCATTGCCTACACGGTATTGGCGGCGAGACCGCTCGGCCGCGAGCGGCTGAGCTCGCTCGCGCCGGCGCTGTTTGACCGCATGACCGAGATGGTGCTGTTCGAGTTCGCACACGCGCAGCGTCTGTTCGGCCATGGGCGGCCGCAGCCGCACGCGCGCATCTCGCTGGCAGGCGGTCGCGCGGCGCTCGAGGAGGCGAACCGCGCACTGGCTCTCGCACTGTCGCCGGAGGAGATCGAGTACCTGCTGGCGAGCTTCCGGCGCCTCGGGCGCGAGCCGACCGACGTCGAGCTCATGATGTTTGCCCAGGCGAACTCCGAGCACTGCCGCCACAAGATCTTCAACGCCGACTGGATCATCGACGGAGCTAAGCGCACGGAGTCGCTGTTTGCGATGATCCGCCATACCCACGCACGCAACCCGCAGGGGGTGCTGTCCGCTTACCGCGACAACGCGGCGGTCATCGAGGGCAGCCTCGGCACGCGCTACTTTGCCGATCCTCGCTCGCACCTCTATCGCGGCACTGTCGAGCCCATCGACATTCTCATGAAGGTCGAGACACACAACCATCCGACGGCCATCTCGCCGTTTCCCGGCGCGGCGACCGGCTCGGGAGGCGAGATCCGCGACGAGGGCGCGACCGGACGCGGCGCCCGGCCCAAGGCCGGCCTCACCGGCTTCAGCGTCTCGCATCTGCGCATCCCCGGCTATGAGCGACCCTGGGAGCGTGATTCGGGCAGACCGGCGCGCATCGCCTCGGCGCTCGACATCATGATCGAAGGCCCGATCGGGGCCGCCTCCTTCAACAACGAGTTCGGCCGGCCGGCCGTGTGCGGCTACTTCCGCACGTTCGAGCAGCATATTGCGGGCGATGCTCCCGAGCGCAATCGCGGTTATCACAAGCCGATCATGATTGCCGGCGGTCTCGGCAACATCCGGCGCACGGATGTCGAGAAGGGCGAGGTGCCCGTGGGCGCGAAGCTCGTGATCCTCGGCGGGCCCGCCATGCTCATCGGGCTCGGCGGAGGCGCCGCCTCGTCCGTGGGCAGCGGCGCATCGAGCGCGGATCTCGACTTCGCCTCCGTGCAGCGCGGCAACGCCGAGATCCAGCGGCGCGCGCAGGAGGTCATCGACGGCTGCTGGGCGCTAGGGGAGGAGAGCCCCATTGTCCTCATCCACGACGTCGGCGCCGGCGGCCTGTCCAACGCCGTGCCCGAGGCGGTGGCCCACAGCAAGCGCGGCGCGCGCGTCGATCTGCGAGCCATCGCGAGCGCCGAAGCGGGCATGTCGCCGCTGCAGCTGTGGTGTAACGAGGCGCAGGAGCGCTACGTGCTCGTCATCGAATCATCGGCACTGGCGGTATTCGCCGCCATCGCCACTCGCGAGCGCTGTCCGTTCGCGGTGATCGGGGAGATCAACAACAGCGGTCGGCTCCTCGTGCACGACCCGCTGTTCAACGACGATCCGGTCGACATGCCCGTCGAGGTGCTGCTCGGCAACCCGCCGCGCATGACCCGCGAGGTGCGCAGCGTCGAGACGCAGCGCCGGCGTTTCGACACCGCAAACGTCAATCTGCGCGAGGCCGCCTATCGCGTGCTGCGCTTTCCGGCGGTGGCGGACAAGACCTTTCTGATCACTATCGGCGACCGGACCGTCGGCGGCCTGATCAGCCGCGACCAGCTCGTGGGTCCCTGGCAGGTGCCCGTAAGCGATGTCGCCGTGAGCCTAGCCGATTACCACGGTCATGCCGGCGAAGCGCTGGCGATCGGCGAGCGCACGCCGGTGGCCGTGCTCGATGCGCCCGCCTCCGGGCGGCTCGCGGTGGCGGAGGCCATCACCAACATTCTCGCGGCCGACATCGATTCGCTGGCGCAGATCCGCCTGTCCGCCAACTGGATGGCGGCATGCGGCGAGCCCGGCGAAGACGCGGCGCTGTACGCCACGGTGCACGCGGTGGCCAAGGAGCTGTGTCCTGCGCTGGGCATCGCGATCCCGGTCGGCAAGGACTCGCTGTCGATGAAGACTGTGTGGCGTGAGGCGGGCGTGGACCAGAGCGTCCTCGCGCCCGTATCCCTCATCGTCTCGGCGTTTGCGCCGGTGAAAGACGTGCGCCGCACCCTGCAGCCGGCCTTGCAACTCGATGAGCGCCCGACGTCGCTGTGGCTCATCGACCTCGGAGGCGGCAGGAACCGGTTGGGCGCCTCGGCGCTCGCCCAGGTTTACGGGGAGCTGGGCGATGCGCCTGCCGACCTCGACGATCCGCAGCGGCTGGTGCGCTTCGCGGCGGCGTTGACGGAGCTGCGCGCGGCCAGACTGATCCTGGCCTACCACGACCGCTCCGATGGCGGCTTGTTCGCGACGCTGCTCGAAATGGCGTTCGCGGGGCATTGCGGCCTCGATATCGCCTTGCCGGTGGCACGCGGCCCGGCGCTCGCGCAACTGTTCGCGGAAGAGCTCGGAGCCGTGGTGCAGGTCCTGGCCGGCGAGGAGCCGCGATTCGCCGAGATTCTTGCCAAGCACGGTCTTGCGGACGCCGCGCTGTATGTCGGGGCGCCGACGAGCGAGCTGCGCGTGCAGCTGAGAATCGGCGCGGTGGAGTTCGATGAGTCGTGGGTCGACTTGCGGCGCGCGTGGTCCGAGACCTCGTGGCGCATGCGCCGGCTGCGCGATGATCCGCAATGCGCCGATGAGGAGTTTGCCGCGCAGACCGCCGAGCATGACCCGGGACTGAGTGTCGCGTTGAGCTTCGATCCCGAAGAAGATGTCGCTGCGCCGTATATCGCGCGCGGTGCGCGTCCGGCGGTGGCCATCCTGCGCGAGCAGGGCGTCAACAGTCACACGGAGACCGCTGCCGTGTTCGACCGCGCCGGCTTCGCGCCCCACGACGTGCACATGACAGATTTGCTCAGCGGCCGGCGCGTGCTGCGGGAATTCAAGGGTCTGGTCGCGTGCGGCGGCTTTTCCTACGGCGATGTGCTGGGGGCGGGCGAGGGCTGGGCGAAATCGATCCTGTTCCACGAGGCCGTGTGCGCGGAGTTCCAGCGCTTCTTTGCACGGCCCGACACCTTTGCGCTCGGCATTTGCAACGGCTGCCAGATGTTCGCGGCGCTCAAGAGCATCATCCCGGGTAGCGAGCTCTGGCCGCGCTTCGTCCGTAACCGCAGCGAGCAGTACGAAGCGCGCTTTGCCCTGGTGGAGGTCGTGCGCTCCCCTTCGGTGCTGCTCGAGGGCATGGCGGGCTCGTGGCTTCCCATCGCCGTGGCGCACGGGGAGGGGCGCGCAGAGTTTGCTTCGGCCGCCGCGGCGCAAGCCTGCGCCACGGGCGGTCTGGTCGGCTTGCGCTATGTCAATCACGACCGTAGCGTCGCAACGGCCTACCCGTTGAACCCAAACGGGTCTCCGTTCGGGATCGCGGCGCTGTCGAATGCCGACGGCCGCGTGACGATCACGATGCCTCACCCGGAGCGCTCGTTCCGCTACGCGCAGAACTCCTGGCACCCGCGCGACGTCGGCGAATACAGTGGTTGGGCGCGCCTGTTCCGCAATGCGCGGCGCTTCGTGGGTTAGCCGGCAGCTGCCGGCGTTGCGCGTGGATGATCGGGGTCAGCGGCTCAAGCGACCGAGCAGCGCCCCGATGCTTCGCCCCAAACCCGAGGACTCCCAGTCGTAATGGAACCGCACCGAGACCGGTAAACCCTGCACGCGCTGGTGCTCCGGCCACTTCTCCTGCGGCAGCAGGGTCAGCACGACCGTCATGGGCCGCAGCCCGAACTGGTCCACCAGGTCGGACGGCATGCGCTGCGTGAGCTTCGGTTGCTCCGCGATCACAGCCACGGTCTGAGTGCCGTCCGGGAAGCGGATGGTCGCCCGCGTGCCCACCTGCAACAGGGTGCCGAATTTCGGCGGGGTGTAGGCCACGACATGCGGGTTGTCGAGCCGCGCGACCACGACCAGGGGTTCGCCGGCCGACACGTATTGCCCCGGACTGACCAACACCTCGAGCACCCGGCCGCTGAAGGGGGCGTGATGGGTCATCGAACGACGCCGGCTCTCGAGCACGCTGCGCTCGATATCTGCGGTGTCGGTGCCCAGCGTGTTGACGGCGAGCGTCTGCCGGGCGTGCTGCAGCGCCGCTTCCGCCTCGGTGAGCGCGGACTCAGCGGTATTCAGCTCGGCGACCGTGGCCGCGCCATCGCCTACCAGAGTCTGGATCGTCGCCCGCCGCTCCTGGTGATACTGCAAGCTGCGTTCGCGAAGGCGAACCTCCTCCATGGCCGCCTGCGCGGCTGCGTTGAGGTGCGCCGCGGCCGGAGCATGCCGCTCGACGGCGTTGCGCGCCGCCGCTGCAGTCAGCTCGAAATTGTCGAGCACGAGCAGGGTTTGCCCCGTCTGCAACGCATCACCGACTTTGACGTCGAGCCGCGTGACGGTGCCCGCCTGTGCGGCGCGCACCTCCTGCTGCTCGAGGAACACCGTGCCGTTGGCAGTGAGGCTCAGCCAGGCGCCGGCCAGCCCCGTCGACAGGTAGAGGATCGGCGACAGCACCGCGAGCAGGATCAGATACCAGGCGAGCTTGTGGGCCTTGCCCTTGCCGGCGGCATACGGGATCTTGATGCCGTCGAGCTCCTCGGGTGAGCGCTGCGCGGGACGAAAACGCACCTGCATGGTCAGTCTCCGACCTCAGTGCGCGCATCCGCCCAGCCGTCCTCGAGCTGAAAGGTGATGCCGGCGAAATTGGCCGCCGTCAGTTGCGACTCGACGCGCTCGATCCGCCGGCGACGCTCGGCACTCGGGTACGGCCACAGGCTTGCCTCGGGCCCGAGTGATTTCTCCACGCTCAACGCGACGCCGAATGACAACTCGGGATAGCGCTCGAGCAGCGGCATGGCGATCTGCAGGGCGCGTTCCGGGTTCGCAACGTAGACCATGATGGTCGGTGCGACGCGCAGACGCTGCAGCAGCTCCCCGAACGGAGTGCTCCCGACACGAACGTCGAGATCGCGCGGATGAATGCTCACCTCGAGCGGCCAGGGGCTCGCGGCGGCTGCGGCGGCCAGCGTCTCGGCGAGCGAGCCGAGCAGCTGCGGGGCTTTCTCGGGCGCGGAGTCGAGTTGCGCGGGCTCGAGATCGAGGTGCAGCCCGTCATAGGGAACAGTCTTGAGCCGCTCGATGATGGCGAGCAGCTCGCCGCGCCGCGCGGGCAGGATCCAGCTCGGCTCTGCGAGCAACAGCTCCACCTTGAAACCGCGCTCGTGCGTGAGTCGCACGGCGTGTACCAGAGGCGCGGTGTCGGTCATCGCGTGGCGCAATTGCTCCGCATCGAGCGATACCAGCAGCCGTGTGATGCCCGCGGAACGCAGCTGCGTGAGCTGCCGCTCACCGCGCTCACTCCCGGCGCTTGCCAGCCATGCGGCCGCTCGCCAAACATACAGCCCGCGGCTGATCCGCTGCGCACCCGCCTCAGCCGTGCGGATCGCGCACGCCGCGGTCTCGAACCGGGCCC
>VBNY01000213.1 GCA_005877705.1 Gammaproteobacteria bacterium | reverse complement strand
CAAGGCCTCGAATGCCTCGCGCAGCGCGCCTCATTCGGGCAGCTGCGGCTGTACAATCACCCTGCGATTCTGCTTCTCAACGACGGCGCCGGTGGCACCCATCAGGTGGTGCTCACGCGCCTCGACGACGAGCGCGCGCGCATCGATCTGGGCGGCACGCCCCACGACGTCGGCATCGGCGAGCTGTCGCGTTACTGGTTCGGCGATTTCGTGATGCTGTGGCGACCGGGGACCAACCCGGTGAAGCCGCTCTCACCCGGAATGCGGGGCGCCGACGTGCGCTGGCTGCGTGAGAGTCTGCAGCGTTTGCAGGGAATGCGCAGCGACGGCCCGGTCGGCGATGTGTTCGATGCGGAGCTCACGCGGCTGGTGCGGGACTTTCAGCGGCAACACCGGCTCACCGTCGACGGCGTCGCCGGGCTGCAGACGCAGATCGCGCTGGCGAGCGCCATCGCGGGCCCCGACGCGCCGCTGCTGGACGTGGCCGACACTCATGGTGGTTGATCGATGTCATTCATTCTCGAGGCGCTGAAGAAGTCGGAGGCCGATCGCCAACGGCAGAGCGGGCCGGCGCTGTTCGAAGTGAAGGTCGCGCCGCCGCGCACGGGGCTGCCGCTGTGGGCGGCGGCCATCGCCGTTCTGCTCGGCGTGAACCTGGTGATCGCAGTGTGGATGCTGTTGCGGCATCCGGCCCAACCGCCCGCGGCGCCCGGGGCAATGGCGGCCCCTTCCGCAGCTGCGCCGTTGGCAAGCCCAGGGCCTGCTGCACCTGTGTTGAGTCCGGTGCCGGCACGGCTCGCCGTTGAAGCTGCCGGCCCGGTGCTGCCGGTGGCTGCCTCACAGACCACGGGCGTGTTGCAACCCGACACGGCGCCGCCGGCCTCGCCAACACCCGGGCCCGTCCTGAACCCCGATGACTACGAGCCGGCGACCGAGCCTGCAGCAGCGCCCGCTTTGAACGCCCGCCTCAAGCGGGGCACCGACAGCGGGGGGCTGCCCTTGTATCAGGACGCCGCCGCCGCGCCCGGCGCCGGCTTGCCACGGCTGCGCCTCGATCTGCACGTGTTTGCCGCGAGTCCGGGCGAGCGCTTCGTCATGATCAACATGCACAAGCTCCGCGAAGGGGACTCGCTGCCCGAGGGCGTGCGCGTCGAGAGCATCACGCCCGACGGGGCGGTGTTGTCCCGCAACGGCTCGCAGTTCCTGTTGACGAGGGGGGACTGAGTTGGGCCTGTAGCCGTTACTCGGCGACGTACCAGCGTTTGTCGATCTGCTCCAGCACGAAGCGATCGAACGGCAGGCCCTGGCCAGCCAGGTCGTACACGGCGCGCTGCCCTTCGTATTCGTAGCGCGGCTCGAGGCCGCGCACGATGTGCAGGGCGGAGAGCAGCACCTCGCGCGTGCCGAGGCTGTTCTGGCAGGCGGCGATGAGCGCTTCCAACGCCTTCTTGCCGGTCACGCGGCGGAAATTCGGGCTCATCTGCTTGCCGTAATACTCGTCGCACTTGGCCTCTGACAGGAGCTTCTCGGAGCTCGTCAGCAATTCGACGATGCCCGGCTGTGGAGCGGCCGTTCCACCGGCCCGGCCGGCGCGCACGGCCGCCAGCCCCTTCGTGGGCACGGTCACGCCGTGGCGCCCTTCGATGAGGTCGTCGATCTGTGCCTCTATCTCGCTGGGCAGGGCGGCCTTCCAGTCCTTGCCATAGGGCTTGAGGGTTACCAGGTTGACGACCTGTACCTTGCCGCGCTCGCGCGGCTGCCGGCCGCGCACGATCACCAGCACCTTGCCGTCCTTGTCGGGGATGGCGGCAATGCCGTCGGCGTCCGAGTACTCGCGGCTCACCAGATACAGTCTCTCGGCCAGCGCGGCGTAGAGGCCGGTGTTCGTGAGCCGCTCGATGTCCTCGAGCCGCTTGGCCTGCCCGAAAAGCCGGCCCCGGGTGCTGCTGTCGCCACGTTTGGCCTCCTCCCGCAGCAGGTTGAGGATCCGCAGCCGCAGCGCCTGCAGATCGTCCGGGTGGATGGTGAAGGCCACCGCCTGCCCATCGCCGCCGGCCACGGCGGCGAGGAACTCCAGGGCGGCGGTCTTCTGACTGCTCGAGACCCGCTCGGCGGTGGCCGCCTGAGCGGCCACAACGAGGAGCCAGAGGGTGGCAAGGAGCAGGGCGCGGGACATGCGGCGTCAGACCTGCCTCTAAGCGGACCGGTTCCGCAGGATAGCGTCCCGGCGGCGCCGGAACGAGGCCTCCCGGGGGCCTCTGGGGCGGTACGGCGCGGCGCCCCGCGGCACCGCCGGCGGCCCGGCAGGATGACGAGTTTCACAGAATCTGGCTGCCGGAGAGGACAAATGTATCCCGCCTGCGTCATTGTTAGGATTCGTGCCGGCGACCCCATGGGCTCGCCGGACTTGGCTCTCGGATGGCAGCGTGTCAAACAACTCCCCAGGTCACCCTTTGGACGCAATTTCGGCGGCAAACGCTTTACCACCCCCAGGGGCCGCGAGCCCCGGCGGATCCCTTGTCGCCCTGACTCAGGACGAGACGTTGGTCGACACCCTGCGGACCATGGCCTCCGAGCACGACGTGTTCACGGTGGGCGCCGAGGCCGACCTTGCGGCGCACCTGATGGCCGAGCACCCCGGGGTGGCCATTCTCGACGCCGCCGCGGTCGCCAGCCCGATCGAGCGCCTCACGGAACGGCTCAAGGGCCAATTCCCCGACCTGATTCTCATTGTGGCAGGCGGCGCCGAGGACCAGAGCGCGGTCGCCACGCAGATCACCAGCGGCACGGTCTATCGGTTCCTGCACAAGCCTGTCTCGGAGCAGCGCGTGAGGCTGTTCGTCGAGGCGGCCTGGCGGCGCCACGGCGTCGAGCATTCCGGCGTCGACTACCTGGCGACCACGGCGGAGCTGCCGATGCTGCGCCCGCGCTCCAAACGAACGCCGCTGCTCATCGGGGGCGCGGTGCTCCTCGGCGCGCTGCTAGCGGTCGGCGCATGGTTTGTGATGCGCCACGCGGGTGTCCACCCGGCGCAGGTTCAGGCGCCCGGGGCCGCCGAAGCGCCATATGCCGCTGCCCCGCGCGATACGGTCCTGGATGGGCTGCTGGCCCGCGCGGACCAGGCGCTGAAGGACGGCGCCCTGATCGCTCCGCCCGGGGGGAGCGCTGCCGACCTTTACACCCAGGCGTTGCGGCGCAATGCCAACGACCCGCGCGCCGGCAACGGTCTGGAGAAAGTGATCGACAAGCTCCTGTCGACGGCGGAGGAGCAGCTTCTAGCCCAGCATCTCGATGAGGCGCAGAAGCTCACCGAACAGGCGCGTGCGATCAAGCCGGATCATGTGCGCGTCGCGTTTCTCACGGCGCAGATCGGCAAGGAGCGCGAGCGCGCCGTTCTGGCACAAGCGCGTCAGGCCGCCTCGAGCGGCAACATCCAACGGGCGCTGTCGGTGCTCGACAGCGCCGCGCGCGAGGGTCGCCCCTCCGCGCTCGTGACCGAGGCGCGCCAGGAGCTCGAACAGCAAAAGCAACTCGCCGAGCGGATACGCGACTACCTGCGACGTGCTGACGAGCGGCTGCGCCGGGGCATGCTGGTCGAGCCTGCCGAGGATAACGCGCGCTTCCTGATCGAGTCGGCTCGAGCACTCGCGCCGAGCGATCCTGACGTTCGCCAAGCCCAGCGCCAGCTGGCCGATCGCTTGGTAGCGGAAGCGCGCAAATCCTTGACCGCCGGTAACACCGAGCAGGCGGAGCGCTGGATCAAGGCCGCCACCGACACGGGTGCAAGCCGCGATGATATTGCCGCGCTGACACGTGACACTCAACACGCGGCGACCACTGCCGCCGCCGATACGCTGGCCCACCTCACCCAGTTGTTCAACCAACGACTCGGACAGGGTCGAGTGGTCGAGCCCGCCTCCGACAGCGCGAAGTTCTATCTGGCGCAGCTCGCGCAGACGGACCCAACTAACGCCGCCACGCAGGCTGCTCATCAGGCATTTGCGGCGCGCACCCTCGATGAAGCCAAGGGCGCCGTGCACCGACAGGACTACGCGGCCGCGCGGCGTTGGCTGAGCGAGGCACATGATGCCGGTGCCGACCAGACGAGCGTGGGCGCTGTGCAGAGCGGCCTCGATTCGGCGCAGGACGCCGCCAGGCGTGCGAGCGAATTCGTGCCCGCGAGCTCACTCGCGCTGACGCATTACGCGGCGCCCGAATTTCCCATGGCCGCCCGCAAGAACGCGCTGAGCGGCTGGGTCGATGTGCAGTACCTGGTCAAGACCGACGGCTCCGTGGGCGAGGTCACCATCGTGAGCGCCGAACCCGTCGGCGTATTCGAGCAGGCCGCGGTGGATGCAGTGCGTAAGTGGCGCTACAAGCCGGTCATGCGCGACGGCCAGCCGGTCAGCCAGCGTGCCCGCGTGCGCCTGCGTTTCGCATTCCAGCCATGACGGTCAGGCAGACAACCAACCCAGCCACGCGGCTGCTGCTCGTCGACGATGACGCCCGCTATCGAGAGTGGCTCCGTCACCACCTCGATGTGCTGTGCCCGGCCGCCAGCGTGAGCGGGCTCGACCTTACCGAGTTCGAGCGCTGGTGCGAGGTGCCGCCGGGCCGCGATTGCGACATTCTGATCCTGGCTGCCGCCTTCGGCTCGAGTCCCGAGGATCCGCAGGCACACGGGATCGGGATGCTGCGCCGCCTGCGCTCGCGGCCTCGCGCCCCTGTTGTGATCGCGTTGGCCGAAGAGGGTAATGAGCTCACGGCCGTGCGCGCCCTGCAACTCGGGGCGGTGGATTACCTGCCGAAGCGCCTGCTCACGCCGGAGCGCCTGGGCACGTCCCTGCACCTCGCCATGCGACGGATCGAGAAGCGCGTCGCGCGCCAGCTGGCGAACCTCGCGCAGCTCGGCGTAGCCAAGGCCGGGGAGAGGCCCGCCAAGGCAGGCGCCCAGGGAGCAGACGCGAAAGTCACCGAAGCCGTCGAGAGCGCCGCGGCGGAGTTCATTCCCGGCTACACGATTCAGATGAAGATCGGCGAGTCGGAAAAGGCGGCGGTGTACCTCGCCACCAGCGCGGCTCTCGGCCACAGCGTGGCTCTCAAGGTGAGCAAGACACTGCGCGATGAAGTCGCCGGGCGCCAGTTCCTCGAGCGCGAATACACCGCGATCATCGAGATCAGTCACCCGTCGGTGGTGCAGATCTATGACTACGGCGTGCACGCCGGATTTGAATACCTTGCGATGGAGTATCTGCCGCGGGGCGACCTGAAGACGCGCATGCAACAGGGGGTCTCCGAGCACGACGCCCTGCGCTACGTGGAACAGATCGCGATGGCCCTGCGCGTAGTGCACCACGCGGGACTCGTCCACCGCGACCTGAAGCCGCCGAACGTGATGCTGCGCGAAAATGATGACGTCGCGCTCATCGACTTCGGACTCGCTCGGGCGCTCGACGGCAGCACGCCCAGCACCCGCACCGGCGTATTGCGCGGCTCGCCGTATTACATGAGCCCGGAGCAGGCGCTCGGCGAGCAGCTCGATGCGCGCTCGGATTTCTACAGCCTCGGCCTCATGTTCTACGAGATGCTGCGGGGGCGGAAGCCTTACACCGGCGGCACGGCCATGGACGCTCTGCAGCAGCACGTGAACGCGCCGCTGCCGGAGCTGCCCCAGCCACTCGTGCGCTACGAGCCGCTGCTCATACGGCTGATTGCGAAATCCCGCGAGGAGCGCTTCGCCAAGGCCGAGGACATCATCGAGGCGGTTGCGGGTCTGCGCAGCGCGCTGGTCCCCAAGAGCCAGTCAACCGCGGCCTGAGTCCGCCGCCGGCGCTCCCTCCGGCACCCGGGCCGCGCGGCCGCGCTCCTGGGCCTTGCCGAGCGCGAACGCCAGCAACATCCACAGCACCGAGATGAACGCGCCGAACCAGCCGACGCCGGAGGCGCTCGCCCCCAAGCCTCCGGTCAACGCCTTGTACACCGAGGCGCTGAGAGCGTCACCGCCGCGATAGACGAAGGTGTCGATCAGACTCTTCGCCTTGTATTTCTCCTCTCGGGTCACGACTGTGAAGAGCGAATCGCGGCACGGCCGCGTAATCGCGTACTCGCCGATCCGGCGCACCGCGAGCACTCCGACCAGCACGGGGAAACTCGGTACCAGCGCAAACAACGCGTAGCCCGCGGTCATGAGCGCGGGCACGGACACCAGCATTACCTTGAAGCCGACCCATTTGAACAGG
>VBNY01000212.1 GCA_005877705.1 Gammaproteobacteria bacterium | reverse complement strand
GGGTTTGAGCCTACTCTCTCCGCTGGTCGCCTGCGAGGCGGCGCCCGCCGGCAAGACCGTGGCGCTGAAGCTGGAAAATCTGCAGCCCATCGGCTCCTTCAAGATCCGACCGGTCGGCAACGCGGTGCTGAGCCAATCGCGCCGCGCCGTGAGCCGGGGGATCTATACCGCCAGCTCGGGCAACAGCGCCGTGGCGGTCGCCTGGATGGCCCGCCGACTGGGAATCGCGGCAACCGCGGTGGTGCCGGCCGATGCGCCGGAGGTGAAGCTCGCCAACCTGAGGCGCTTGGGCGCACGGATCGACATGCGTCCGGTCGGGGAGTGGTGGCGCGCCATCGAGAGGGGCTCGCTTGAAGATCAGGAGGGCCTCTATATCGATGCTGTGCGGGATCCGGCTTCCCTGGCGGGGGATGCGACGATCGCTTGCGAGATCCTGGAGCAATGGCCGCAAACCGAAGCTGTTCTCGTGCCGTTCGGCGGCGGGGGACTCGCCTGCGGCATTGCATGCGCTGTGCGCGCGCTCGGCTGCGGCGCGCAGATCATCGCCTGCGAGCTGGAGACTGCTCACCCGCTCAAGGCAGCCCTCGAGGCCGGTGCCCCCATCCAGACTCGGCACAAGCCAGGGTTTGTGAGCGGCGTGGGCTACGGATGCGTCCTGCCCGAGATGTGGCCTCTTGTGAGCAGCTTCATCGACACAGTTATCACAGTCTCGCTGGCTGAAGTGGCTGCCGCCATCAGGCTTCTGGCCGAGCGTCATCGGGTAGTGGCTGAAGGTGCGGGCGCCGTGTCGGTCGCGGCCGCATTGTCAGGACGCTATCGGCAGACCAGCGTATGCGCAGTGGTCTCCGGCGGCAATCTGGACAGCCGGGTGCTCGCGACGATTCTGCAGGGAGGTATCCCGGGCGCGATGAGTTGAGCCGCTCGGATTCAGGCGGCGCCGCGCTTGTCCGTGGCGGCGGCTGCGAGGGCGCGCGCTTTGCGCGCCTTGGATATGAAGTAGCCCGCCGAAACCAACGCCAGCCACGGCACGCCGACGATCCAGGAGACATCCCAGACTTCTCTGTCGAGGCCCATGGTGACGAGCACCGCCACGAGCAGGGCGAGCCCGGCAACCTGCAGGTACGGGAACAGAGGCATTCTCACAGGCAGGTCCTGCACTCGGTGCCGGCGCCGGAAGCTCAAGTGACTCAGCAGAATGGCGATCCAGACGATCATTGCGCCGAACAGCGCGACACCGAACAGATAGTTATACGCAAGCGGCGTGAGCTTCGAGACGCCCGCGGCCACCAGGATGCAGGCACCCGAGACCGCGATGGCCGCGGTCGGAGTGCCGCGCCGGCTGAGCCGCCCCAGAAACCGGGGGGCATACTCGCCGCGTGACAGCGAAAACAACATGCGCGAGCACAGATACACGTTGGTATTCATGCTCGACAAGGCGGCACTCAACACCACGAAGTTCATGATCCCGGCCGCGTGCCGCAGACCTGAGTGGGCGAGCACCCGGACGAACGGGCTTTGAGTCACCACCGTGGCCCCGGTCTGCGTCCAGGGGATGAAGGTGACGACGATCGCAAGCGCCAGGACATAGAAGAGGAACAGGCGCAGCGCCATGGTGCGCAGCGCCGCGGGGATGGTCTTCACGGGATCCTTGGCCTCGCCGGAGGTGACCGCGATCACCTCGATCCCATTGAACGACAGCACCCCGATGATGACGGCCATCCAGACTCCGCCAAAGCCGTGCGGCATGAAGCCGCCGGGAAGGCCGGTCAGGTTGTGAAAACCGGTCGGCTGGGTGCCTATCCCCAAGATCGCCGCTACCCCGAGCACAATGAACGCGACGATGGCAGTCACCTTGATGAGCGCCAGCCAGTATTCGATGGAGCCAAAATTGCCCACGGACCTGGAATTGAAGTAGAGCAGCGTCAGAGCAAAGCCCAGCGACCACAGCCACACCGCTGTTCCGGGGAACCAGAACGTCATGTACACGCCCGAGGCGACCGCTTCCGCGCCGATGGCGATCACTTGCGCCATCCAGTAGCTGTAGCGCACGACGGTGCCGGCCCACGGATTCAGGTAAATTTCCGCATAGGTTCCAAACGAGCCCGCAGTCGGGTGGACGACCGCCATCTCGGAGAGGCTGAAGACCATGACCACCGCCGCGAAGCCGGCGATCGCATAGCTCACGACCACCGCCGGGCCTGCGTAGCCGATCGCCGTGCCGCTGCCCATGAACAGTCCCGTGCCGATCGCCCCGCCCAGGCCGATCATGACGACCTGCGCCCGGGTCAGCGCCTGGTGCAACCCGGCCTCGCGTCTGGCAATCTCGGCTTGGTCCACAGTCGCACCTTGCTCGCACGGTGATATATTCGAAATCATATATGCATCGCCTAGCAGCTTGTAGGAGTTACGACGGAGAATGCGGCAGCGGAGCTACTGTCCGAAAAAGGGCCGTAGGCTGGCCGTAGGCCACTTTTTCCCATTGATTAGGCCCGCTTGCCTTACTTCACGGGATGCGCATGGCTGAAACCTTCCAGCAACGTATACAAGCCGCCTATCTAGCGGAGATCGAAGGGGCAGCCTGGTTCGCCGCGCTGTTGGTACGCTTCGGCGGCGATGACGACAGACACGAAAAGCTGCAGATACTGCAGCAGCTCGAGCGTACCACAGCGGCGCGTCTGATCCCGCTCATTGGCGCGCAGCAAGCGCAGCGTCTGGACTGCGCAAGCGCCGAATCGCGCGGCCGAGCGTTGGCCGCGCAGGTTGACAGCTGGGAGAGGCTCGTCCAAATACTGAGGGGGGACTTGCCGCCTTACATTGCCCGATATCAAGCGCTGCTGCGGGAGGCTCCAGCCAGCGAGCGTGCGGCAGTGGAGTTTCTGCTCGCACATGAGCTCGCATTGCAAACGTTCGCGCAGGAGGAGGCAGCAGGGCGAGGTGCCGCGTCGTTGATCGAGGTTCGGCGCTTGCTGGTGTAATCAGTGTGCTGCAGCTGTGGAGTTTCCCGCGAGCCGGACCATGCTGACGAGCGCGGCGAGCAGCGCAATTGCGGCGGCCACGCCTAACGCCAGGTTGGAGCCGCTCGCGGGGTATGCTCGAAACAGGATCGCAACGGCACGCGGCGCGGACGTCAACAGTGCGCGATTGTTGGGCGACTGAAAAAGCCCAAACCCCAGTCCGCAAAGTGCCATGCGCCACACGAAGCCCGTGGCCGTGCCATCGTGCGGGAAGACCGCGAGCAGCGCCAAGCCGGCGGCCATCGCCGCGAGCCCCAGGCCACCCATGACGGCGGCGGGATACCGATCGGCAAGCCGCCCGGCAACGGGCGCCGCCAGTGCGAGCGCAAGCGGCCACGGCGTCATCAACAGCCCGGTCTCCACGGCGCTGCGCCCGAGACGCTGAATCTCGAAGGGCAGTGCGATCAGCGCTGCTGCCTGCGCCATGAACGAGCAGATCGATGTCGCCAGCGACAGGGAGAACAGCCGTACGCGCAGCAGATCGAACGGGATGAGCGGTGCAGCACGGTCGAGCTCGTAGCGCGCGAGCACCAGGCCGAGTGCACATCCGCACACGATTTCGCCAACGGCCGGCCACGTCGCCGCATCATGCGCGAGAGACTGCAGACCGCTGATCAGCAGTCCAAACGTGCCCGCATGCAGCGCCACGCCGACATAGCTCAGGCGCCGCGGCGAACGCGCGGTTTCCGGTAGGGCTCGCGCGGCAATAAGGATCGTGATCACGCCGATCGGCACGTTGATCCCAAAGAGCCAACGCCAGTGGCCCACGGCCAGCACTGCCGAGGCGACCGTGGGGCCGAGAGCCGCGGAAGTCGCCACCACGAAAGCATTGATCCCGAGGGCGCGTCCGAGCAGGCTGTGCGGATATGTGAAGCGTACCAAGGCGGCGCTCACACTCATGATCCCCGCGGCACCCAAGCCCTGAATGACGCGCGCGACGCTGAGAGCGGTCAGCGACGGCGCGCAGGCGCACACCAGCGAGGCCAGCGTGAACACCCCCAGCCCGGAGATGGAAATTCGCTTGTAACCGACGATTTCCCCGAGCGAGGCGAGCGGCAGCAGCGCCGCCAGGATGGCGACCTGATAGGCGTTGATCACCCAGATGGAGGCTGCGGCGCTGGCGCGGAAATCGCGCGCAATGGTCGGCAGGGCGACATTCACGATGCTGCTGTCCAGCACGGACATCGCAATCGCCAGCACGATAGCGGCAATCGCCCAGTAGCGGCGCGGAAGGGGAAGGCCATCCGGGTGAGCAGGCATTAGGTCGCTGGCGAGCTCATGAAAGTGGGCGGCCATTGTCCCGGTGCGCGTCCAACATGTACACAGCTGCGGCGACGCGATCACTGGTGGGAGCTGGAGCCGCCTTGCAGTGGTACTATCTACCCCTCGACCAAAGCGAAACTGCACTGCTGCACCGGCGCCGGCACTGATGCGATGAAGATCATCGCCGTCACGAACATCAAAGGTGGAGTCGGCAAGACGACCGCCGCCGTCAACCTGGCTTATCTGTGCGCCGCCGGGCAACCCACGTTGCTGTGGGATCTGGACCCGCAGGGTGCGGCGACTTACCTGCTGCGGGGTGCGCCGCACGAGCACGCCTCGGCGAAAAAACTGGTGGCCGGCAACCGTGAGCTGCCCGAGCTGATCCTGTCGACCGGGTACGCGAGATTTGACCTCCTGCCGGCGGATTTCTCCTATCGCAATTTCGATGTGCACATGAGCGCGCGCAAGCGTCCGACGGAGCGCCTTCTGAAAATGAGCCGCTCACTACGCGAGACTTACGCGGCCCTGTTCCTCGATTGCCCGCCCGGCATTTCACTGCTGTCCGAGAACGTACTGCGTGCGGCGGACGCGGTGATCGTGCCACTGCTGCCGACGCCCTTGTCGGTGCTCATGCTGGTGCAATTGCGGGACTTCATTGCCGAGGAAGGCTGGGTGGACCTCGCGCTGTTGCCGTTCTTCTCGATGGTCGATAGACGCAAGTCGCTGCACCACGAGATCATTGCGAGTACGCGCCAGCAGTTCCCGACGATTCTGGCGACCGAGATCCCGTACTGGAGCGAGATCGAGCGCATGAGTCTGCGCCGCGCACCGCTGCCCGCGTTCGCGCCGAAGAGCCCCGCGGCACAGATCTATGGAGCGCTTTGGCGGGAGATCGCGCAGCGCATGGGAGCGGCGGCCAACCAGCCGGCCGTGACGGCGCCGGCGGCTGGCCCGGCTGCGCAGCAACAGCGTGTCGAAAGTGTCGCCTCGCGCAGGGGCACCGGCGAGTCGCTTGGGGGAGTGATCGCGACCTGACGCGGCTATTGCTGCGCGCCGACGTAGTGCGCAGATAAGTAATCCACGATCACCTTGGCGTCATCGCTGCTGATCGGGGCGCCAAACTTGTCGATCATCTTGCGGACGGTAGCTTCCCAGCGTGCGTGCGTCATGACCGGCGCATTCATCTGGATGTAATCGAGACTGTGGCAGAGCACGCAACTCGTCGTGACAACGTCGTGTCCGGCACCCTCGTCGAGCTTGAGGACTTCCTCACCGGCTTGCGCCTGCACACACACGAGCAGCGCGGCTGTGCGCGCGAGCGTTGCGCTGAGCCGGGAGATCCTCATGCGACCTCGAGCTCCACACGCTGGATCGCGTTGTGGTAGTAGCCGGACGGATTGGGCGTCAGTGCCTCGGGTTGGCGCGCACCGTCGCGGCCAGCGGCGCGCACGAGCGCCGTCATGTGCCCCGCCGTCGCCGTGTCGAGCGGAAACTCAAAGGCGCGCCAGGCGAAGGGGCCGAGATCCTTGCCGAGCGCGGCGTCGCGCCAACCTCCACCGTTCACCGACACGCTGACCGAGGCGACTCCCGAGCCGCCATCCCAGGCCCAGCCCCGCAGCTGCGCCGGCTTGCCGAGCGGCAGCCGCTCCGCGGCGCGGTGACTGGTGATGAGCGAGTTGATCAACAGGCTCGTCACCGGCCAGGTGTCGGCCGTCTCCTGAGCCGCAACACGCTGGATCGGAAATGCGTTCGCCGGAACGCGGTAGGCGGATTTCATCCAGAAGCCATCGAATGCCTGCGGCTCGATGCGGATGGACGACAGGTGCTTCATCCAGTATGTGCCTGCCCATCCGGGCACGACGAGCCGCGCCGGCGCGCCATTCCAATGCGGCAGCGGTCGGCCATTCATTTCGAAAGCCACCAGGGTGTGCTCGTCGCGGGCGCGATCGACCGGCAGGCTCTTGAGGAAACGTGGTGTCGCCGCCAGCACTCCGGCGTCGTCCCCATTGAAAACGACCTCGACGGCGTCCGCGCGTATTCCAGCGTGATCCAACAGGTCGCGCAGCCGCACGCCGGTCCACACAGCGTTGCCGATCGCCCCATGCTCCCACAGTACGCCGGGTACTCGCGGCGTGAACAGGCCGCGGCGACAGCCGGCGCACTGATTGACTGCAGTCACACTGACGTGCGCGAACTTGTGTTTCAGGTCCGACAGCGACAGCTCGAGGGGGCTTTGTGCGCTTGCGCCGCCGACGCGCAGCCGCCAGTCGTGCGCGGCCGTGTCAGGGATGACAGCCAGGTGATAGCGCACGAAGAACGCATCGTTGGCCGTGAAAGCGTCGCGCAAGGCGAGCGGTGGTGTCTCGAAGTTCGGCGGCCGAAAGGTTCGCTTGATCAGCGGCCGCTTGCCGGGGAGGGCGATGAGACCGGAGTCGGCGAGTGGGTCAGCAGCCGCGCCGGCTGGCAGGAGCGCCGCCGCCCAGGGCAGCGAGGCCAGAGTCGTAAGAATGTGGCGCCGGTCAGGGCGGAACTGCAAGTCGGCCACCTCGCGCTCGCACCGGCCGCAACCAGTGCTGCGGCTTCGTGTCGATCATGTTGCCGAGTATAGTCGCGATCGCGCTCTGGAGGGGTTGTTGGCAGCGCTGCGGGGCGCAGCGCAAGGCTCGGTACAACATGAATAATCAACTGTAAGTGGTTGTTTTAACTACCGCTAAGTAGCTGTGCGATCGAGGCTTCCAGGCGCTTTGCCTGCGCATCGCCGCTGTGCATCTCGCCGGCGGCCTGCTCTCGCATCCGGCCATCGCGATCGATGAGGTAAAACGCCGGCCAGTAGCGGTTTTCCAGGGCGTTCCAATAGGAGTAGTCGCCGTCGATCATGACGGGGTAGTGGATTCCAAGCCGCTCGACTGCTTGGCGCACATTCGCGACCGAGCGCTCCTGCTGCAGCTCGGGAGTATGAACGCCGATGACCACCAAGCCTGCGTCCGCGTGCAGTCTCGCGATCGACTGTATCCACGCCGCCGAGCGCAGACAGTTGATGCACTCGTAGGTCCAGAATTCCACCAAGACGACCTTGCCGCGCAGTTGCGCGAGCGTGAGCGGCGCGGAGTTGATCCAGTCGGCCGCGCGAGCGTGCGTAAACTCGGGAGCAGCGGCAGCGGCGGCGCCCTCACCGCTGCAGAAGAGCGCGCTGCACAACAAACCGAGCAATGCCGTGCGGCGGATTGCCGTCTGCGACCGAAGCGCGAGCTCTGGCATGACATGTCTCCTTTGGTAGCACAGACCCGCCCGGCGTGTCGATTATTGCACGCGCAACTCTCTCGTTGTGGGGATGGGAACGCCCGGCGCGCATGAGGTAGCGTGTAGCGGGCTTAGGGGCGGCTCAAGCCGCCCTTCACATGCACAATGGGTGTTGCGATGCTGAAGTTCTATTACCATCCGTCGCCGAATCCGGCGAAGGTCAGTTTGTTGCTGGAGGAAACCGGCCTGCCATATGAGGTCGTGCCGGTCGATACCCGCCGTGGCGAACAGTTCGCCGCCAGTTACCGGGCGATCAATCCGAATGCCAAGACGCCGGCCATCGTCGACGGCGACGTTACGGTTTTCGACAGCAATGCGATCCTGCTGTATCTCGCCGAGAAGACCGGACGCTTCCTACCCGCGAACACGCCCGCCGCGCGCGGCGAGCTGCTCTCGTGGCTGATGTTCGTGGCGACCGGCGTCGGTCCCTACTCGGGCCAGGCCGCGCACTTCAAACATTACGCGCCGGATCCGAAGGAGTACGCGGTCAAGCGCTACCTGCACGAGGCCGAACGCCACTGGGGAATTCTCGAGGCCCGGTTGGCGAGCCGCCGCTACATGCTGGGTGACACCTACACCATCGTGGACATGGCGGTGTGGGGTTGGGCGCGAGCACTGCCGTTCGTCCTCGGCGAGGACGCTTGGGGCAAACGGCCTCACCTCAAGCGGCATTTCGATGAGATCAGCGCGCGTCCGGCGGCGCTGCGCGCCAACGCGCTCAAGGATCGCTACTCATTCAAGACCGAGATGGACGAGGAAGCGCGCCGCTTCCTGTTTCCGCAGGTGAGATCGGCCTGAAGCGGTCCTCGCCCGACCCCGTAGCCCGCCATCGGAATACCACGGCGCCGTGCGTTGGCACGGCGCCCGGCGGCGGCTGCCGGCCCCGCGAAAATGAGTGACACCGCTACGCCGCAGTCCGCTGCGTTTTTGCTGGCACTGACTTTTGTGGGTGGTGACGGTGCGCCGTGATCACTCCTAGCTCTCGTACTTGAAGGAGACTTTGACCTTGGCCCGATACGCCTCGATCTTGCCGTTATTGAGCTGCAGATCCAGCTGCGCGACCTCGGCAACCCGCAGGTCGCGCAAGGTCTTGCTCGCGCGGGTGACAGCGGCCGCGGCCGCTTTCTCCCAGGACTCCGTGCTGGTTCCGACGAGCTCGATGACTTTGTAGACGCTCTCAGCCATGGTGTTCTCCGCAAGGTGGTGAATCGCGCTGGACAGCCTGCAAGCTACTCTCAATCTCCGTGAGCGCCAAGTTTGCGCCCCGTGAGGGGCACCCGCTGCGTTCGAGCATCTCTGAAGAGCAACGTTGTGCAGTGTGAGCTGTGACGCGATCACGTCCCATCCGTCTGGTAGATTGCTTCACATAAGGCGCTTCACGGTCTGCACCATGCATGATGTTCTGAATCGTTGGGCACGAACCGCTCGGTCCTGGTTGCGGGCTCGGCGAACGTCCACCGCCCTGCAGGCGGGATGGATCGCGGGTCGGCTCCGGAGCCCGCCCGAGGGCTACGTCCATGGGCGTTCTGTGCGGCAGGAATGCAACTACTATGTCTATGTCCCGGCGGGGCTGACACGGCTGGACCGCGTCCCGCTGCTCGTAATGCTGCACGGATGCAAGCAGAACGCGCGGCTGTTCGCCGAGGGCACGCGCATGAATGCGCTGGCCGATCTGCATCGATTCATCGTGCTGTATCCGGAGCAGTCCGCGCGCGTTCATCCGCTGTGCTGCTGGCGATGGTTCGAGAGCGACACATGGAAGGGGGCGGGGGACGCGGCAGTGATCGCCGAATTGGTTCGCACGGTCGCGAGACGCTACCCCGTCGATCGCTCGCGCGTGTACGTCGCCGGAATGTCGGCGGGAGGCGCGATGGCGAGCATCCTGGTGCTGTGCTACGGAGCCATGTTCGCCGCCTGCGCCATCGTCTCCGGGGTGATGTACCGAGCCGCTGATTCCGTGCTGGAGGCGATCGCGGTGCAAGTCACCACGCTACGTCGGATTCGTTCCGGCGCTGGTGATGCACGGGGATCACGATTCCGCCGTCAACCCGCTCAACGCCGATCAGATAATCGAACAGTTCCGGGAAGTCGCGCAAGCCGTGACGACTGCGCCCGCGCCGCTCGCGGAATCTGCCGAGCGCCGTGTTACAACCTCCGGCCGTACCTACCGGCAGCGCGATTATCTGAGCGAAAATCGTGTCCTGCTGCGCAAGATCATCGTCGAGGGGCTGGGCCACGCCTGGAGCGGGGGAGATGCGCGTCATGCCTTCAACGACGCCGCCGAGCCGGACGCCAGCCAGCTCATCTGGGAGTTCGTGTCCGAGTTCCGACGCAGCCCGGGACAGCGAGTGCCGGCGGGGGCCTGGTGGAGTCAGTTGCTGCGCGCAGTCCGCGGCTAGCCCATGTGCAGGCCGCCGTTGAGGGAGAAATCGGCGCCGGTTGCGAACGCGGAATCATCGGAGGCGAGCCAGCCGACGATGGAGGCGATCTCGTCCGGCTCTCCGAGCCGCTTCACCGGGATGCTGCTCACGATTCTTTCGAGGATCTCGGGCTTGACCGCGCGCACCATCTCGGTGCCGATGTAGCCGGGTGACACGGTGTTGACGGTGACGCCACGGGCCGCAACTTCCTGCGCCAGCGCCATCGTGAACCCGTGAATGCCCGCCTTGGCGGTCGAGTAGTTCGCCTGCCCGAATTGGCCGCGCTGACCGTTGATGGAGGAAATGTTGATGATGCGGCCCCAACCGCGCCCCACCATGCCCTCGATCACCTGCTTGGTGACGTGAAACAGGGAGTTGAGGTTGGTCTCGATGACGGCGTGCCAGTCATCGAGAGTCATCTTGCGAAAAGTGCAATCGCGCGTAATGCCGGCGTTGTTGACGAGGATGTCGATTTCGCCGACCTCGGCGCGCGCGGCTTCGAAGGCGCGCCGCGTCGATTCCCAGTCTGCAACATTGCCTGCCGAAGCATGGATGTTACAGCCTTCCGCTCTCATCTCGCTCAACCAGTGCTCCTTGCGCTGCGAGGCGGGGCCGCATCCGGCGATGACGACGTGGCCGTCGCGACACAGCCGCCGACAGATGGCGGTGCCGATGCCGCCCATACCCCCCGTCACGTATGCAATCCGATGTGCGACCTTTGCCATAGCCTGCTCTGGTCCTCATCTATCAGCCTTCGACGCTATTCCTACGCTCTTTTTGCGGAGGCGTCCATCGGGGTTTATTCGTGCACGTAGCGGCCGGGCGCATCTTCAAGCGGTGAACCGTCGGCACTAGCATGAGTGGCGATGTCAC
>VBNY01000211.1 GCA_005877705.1 Gammaproteobacteria bacterium | reverse complement strand
AAAGTCCACTGCCGCTGCCGCCTGAAGGCGGCCGTTTTCAGGTGAAGCTCACCTTCGGAGCCTCGCGGGCCTCGGGCTTGGCGATGTCAAGCGGCTGCGCCGGCTGAAAGCCGAGCATGTTGGCCGCGACGCTGCTCGGGAAGACCTCGCGGATGTTGTTGTAGGTCATGACGGCGTCGTTGTACGCCTGGCGCGCGAAGGCCACCTTGTTTTCCGTCGAGGTGAGCTCCTCGGAGAGCTGCATCATCGTCTGGTTGGCCTTCAGATCCGGATAGGCTTCGGCGACCGCCATCAGCCGCCCCAGCGCGCCGCCCAGCAGCTGATCGGCCCCCGCGAGCTTCTGAACCGCGGCGGCATTGCCCGGATCGGAGGCCGCGGCCTTCAAGCCGGCGTAGGCGGCGTTGCGCGCCTGGATCACCGCCTCCAGCGTCTCACGCTCGTGCTTTATATAGCCTTTCGCGATCTCCACCAGATTGGGGATCAGGTCATAGCGGCGAGTGAGCTGCACATCGATCTGGGCGAAGGCGTTCTTGAACGCGTTGCGCGCCGTCACCAGCCGGTTGTAGGAGGAGACGAAGATGACCGCGAGCCCGAGGAGCACCAGCAGAACGATCCAACCCATGGGCAACCCCCCCAAGATGCGCGCTTAGCGGTTGCAAGCGTGTTAACAGTATTTCACGGCAGCAGCTCTCGGCGCCAGCGCGCGGACGGAGGAGAAAGTCAAGACGCGCAGCGGCTTTTTCCGCTCTCGGTGCTGACGGCCTGAGCGCGTCCGCTGCGCAGTCGCCGTTGCACCCGCATTCGCGCGAAATTAAGTTGAGTGGGGATGGCGCGCAGCGCGGAGGTTGGCATAATTATCCCCTCCGCCACGTACAAATCTAAGAGACCTCGCGAGGCTCGATCAGTGGAACGCCGCCTGCATACGAGGCACCGAGCCCGGACGGTCGTGTACATAACGATCCCCGGCGGCCGCCGCAAGCTTTGCAAGGCGGTGAATCTCAGCGCCACCGGCGTGTTCATCGAGACCACCAATCTGGGACTGCGCAAGGGCCAGCAGGTCGAGCTCGCCTTCGCCATCAATCTGGGCACCGTCACCAAGCTCCACCGGCGCACGGCCGTCGTCGCCCACGTGTCGCGCGGCGGCACCGGCCTCATGATGGAAAGCTACGGCGGCGCGCGCTCGAGCTGAAGCGTACGCTGCTGCAGATCGGCACCGATCTGAGCAAACTCAACACAGTCGAAGACCTGCGGCATCCTCCGGGAATCCAACCGCGCGGGTGTTGGGGATGAAGCGCAACCGGCGCCCGCGCTGCGGCCCGCTCAATGCGATCCATCGATCGAGCGGGCGCCTGCCGTCGGGTCGTCCATGCCGAAGGCGGCACGAAGCAGCCGGCAAAAGTCACGCCTTTTGCGAGTGGGCTTGGCATGCGGGCGAAAACCACGCTTTTCGCCCGCCGCCAAAACCGTGCGACGACGTCGGTTCCGCTGAAACGGCCACCGGCCAGTTTCAGCCGATACAGAATCGCCGCAGGCCACTTTTTCCCATTGACTAAGATGTCTTGTTGTCGTCAGCCTGCTCTGCTGCAGAGCCGGTGGGCTCTCCGCCCTCTCGTTCCTCCTCCTCCTCCTCGATCTCGATCCGATCGAGTATCGAGGTACGTTCCGTTGCGGGCGCGAACGGGTTGAAGAGAGGATCGCTGCTGACACGAGGCCGCCAGGGTCGATGCGTCTTCATAGCCCCTCCTTAGAGCGCCCAAGGAAAGCGGGCGGCCCCCCCTGGGCGCCGGTGAGACGCTGTCATGAGCCGCGATGTGAGCCGCGCTGGTCGCCTGTCCCGCCGGCACCTGCTGAAGAGGCTGGCCCTCGCCGTATCCCTGGCGCCCGTAGCGGCCTCGCGCCCGAGCGCCGTGCTTGCCGCAGAGGCCCCTCTGCTCAGCCCCGGCTCAAAGGAGGCCCAGGCGGTGAAGTACGTGGAGGACGCGACCCAGGCGCAGGGCGCCGCACCCGGCAGCACCTGCGCCAACTGCGCTCTGTACGAGGGCGCCAGCGGCTCGGCCGCAGGAGGCTGTCAGATCTTTCCGGGCAATATAGACCCCGGCGGGGTCAGTGATTGTCGAAGAACTCCCTGACGGCCTCGAGACAAAACGGCGGCACGAGTCTGGCGTGATAGGCGTGAAGTACGGCGGAGGCGCCGCCGTCGGTGGCTCCGCCAGCGACCGCACCGGCGGCGACCAGCGCCTTGGCCGCGGCAAAACCTGTCTTGAGATCCGCGTACGGATCGCCGCTCGAGGCGGACGAGTCGACGTCCAGAACCGTCACTACGCTGCTGGGCGCGTTGTTGACCCAGTACCCCTGCATGAGCTGGGTATTCAGAAAGAACACCGTGGGGTCCTCATTCCCGGCACACAGGAGCACCGGGGAGGTGGGAGACCAGTTCCGCAGATCGTTCGTCTTCAGCGCCTGCCGCAGCGTAGTTCCCGGGCTTGCCGCAGGCAGACCGGTGCTCGTGCCGGGGAAGCCGCCATCCGGATTGGCCTGCGCGTCGCGCAGATAGCTGAGCCGATAGTTGTTCGTCACGAGGTTGTCGGAGCCGAACCCCAGCGCGAACGCGGGCGCGAGGCTCGCCGGCATCGTCGCCGGGGTCATCGCGGCGAATTCGGGCGCCGGCGGAGTGCTGCTGAAGATCGCGTTGTCCGGCAGCCGGCCCTGTGAAACGAGCGTGCTCACAGCGGTCGTGCTGGGCAGGAGCGAATCGATTCCGGAGGCGTACTTGGCTTCGAACACATCGGTCGGGCTGGAGTAGATGTTTGCGTACGCGTGCTGGTAGCTCGTCGCCAGCAGCGTGAAGTTCACCACCGCGCCCCCACTGACCTGTCCCTCGAACACGGCATCCACGAAGGCCGCCAGGGCATATGGGCCCGACATCGGCGCCGAGCCCGTAACGGTTGTACCGGCGGCCTGCAAGGCGCGGTGGGTGGCCATCGCGACATACCCGCCCTGCGAGTAGCCGGTTATGAAGAGTTTCTGGTTATCGCTGGTGCTCGTCGAGGCGAATGCGCTGCGCGCGGCCGTCAGGGCATCGATCATGTCCTTGGACTGCTGGTCCGCGTCCAGGTACGGATGATAGGCCAGCGATGAGGTGTCATAGCCGGCGTAATTGGGCGCCACGACGATGTATCCCCGAGACGCGAATACAGCCGCGAGCAGCAGGCCTTCGCCGTTGTTCGTCACGTCGGCGATGTTGTATGTCTTGAGGGTCGAGGTGCCGTGCGCGTAGAGGAGAATGGGCCGCGGGCTCTGGCACCTCGAGTCCAAGCCACTCGGAATCATCAGCGCGCCCGAGGCTGTCGTCGACTCACTCTGAGCGCCGACGGTATCGTATTGAAGCTGATACACATCGACCGAGCAGGTCGGCGAGAAGGCGAGCTTCAGCAGCTCCTGGCCCACATCATTACCGGTCAGTTTGGAGAGCAGGTCGGAGACCGAGAACGAGCCCAGCTTCGTCGGCGGGTTCGTGATGAGCTGCCCGCGCCCGGATTGCAGCTGGGGCGCTGAAGCGAGGCCGCCGCCTTTGCCGCAGGCAGCGAGCAACGACAAGCCGATGAGAAGCGGCAGCAGGCGGATTGCGCGGAACATGGCGGTCTCTCCCTGGGTGGTTCAACGCGAACGCAAGCCCTGCTGAGAAATTCGCGAGCGGCGGAAAAGTTCGAGTGTCGCTGGCTGGCTTCACCCTCCTCCTTCCACGGCGCAGGAGAGGATACGCCAAAGTCGGCTGCTGGGTTGAAGGGCAGGCTGCCTCACGTGTCTAATTCATCCGGGTGTCGGGATACGCCGCTGGACGTCTCGACAGGTTTTCGTGTCGGTCGGGCCGCCGTCACACTACGGATGTGCCCCGCATGAACCGCAGCGTTGACCCGCAAGCAATCCGGCACCTGACCCGCCACATTCTGCGCCGCCTCGAGCGCTTCCTGAGCGTCGAGGCGGCGAGTGGCATGATACTCCTGGGCGCAACCGCGGTTGCACTGCTCTGGGCCAACTCGCCGTGGGCGCACTCCTATCGAGCGCTTTGGCAGGCACCACTCGCGCTCGGGCATGCCGGCTTCGTATCAGGGCAGCCGCTGCACTTCTGGGTCAACGACGGGCTGATGACGATCTTCTTCCTCGTCGTCGGCCTCGAGATCCGGCGCGAGCTGCACGATGGCGCGCTCTGCGATCCCAGGATCGCTACTCTCCCGGTCGTATCCGCCATTGCCGGCGTCATCGTCCCCGCACTCATCTACATCGTTATCAACAGCGACTCGGCCGCTCGCCGAGGTTGGGCCGTGCCGACCGCAACGGATATCGCCTTCGCCGTGGGCGTCCTGTCGCTGCTCGGCAAACGGGTCCCGGCTGCGCTGCGCATGTTGCTGCTGACGCTGGCCATCATCGATGACATCGCGGCCATCCTGGTGATCGCGTTCTACTACTCGAACGGCATAGGCGCGACGGGAATCCTCATCGCTGCGTGTGGAGTGCTCGCGGTGCTGGGATTGCAGCGCTTAGGGGTGCGAGCCGCACTCGCGTACGTGCTGCCGGGGCTGCTCGTCTGGCTTGGGATGCTGCGCGCTGGAGTGCATCCGACACTTGCGGGAGTCGTGCTGGGTTTGTTGACCCCCGCGACGACCTCATTTGGCGGCAGGATGCCGCCGGCCACCGCCGGCGAGCTGCCTCGGGTTGAGCGCGAGGCCCACTCGCCAGCGGCTCGGGTGCAGACCGTGCTGCATCCGTGGGTCGCGTACGGGATCCTGCCGGTGTTTGCGCTGGCGAATGCCGGCGTGAGCCTCAAGGGGCTCGCTGTCGGCGCCGGTGCTCCACTCACACTCGCCTGCGGTGTCGTGATGGGCCTCGTGCTCGGCAAGCCCCTCGGAATCATATTGGTCGCCTGGATCGCGGTGCGCCTCGGTGTGTGCGCATTGCCTGAAGGGGTCGCCTGGCGCCACATCGTGCTGCTCGGCTGTCTCGGCGGAATCGGCTTCACCATGTCCATCTTCATCGCCGATGTCGCGTTCCCCGATCCGCTGCTGCTGGAGACAAGCAAATTCGCAGTGCTGGTCGGGTCCACCGTGGCTGCAATGGTGGGTTTGGTCATGGGGCGATGTGTAACAATCTCCCGGCCACGGCGTCGAACTCTGGTGACCTGACCTTCCGGTGATCAAGGGATTCGCGCGCGGCAGGCTCTGCTGCACCACGAGCTGACTCCCGAGAGGCAGGCATGGGATCGGAGGAAGCTGGGCTGATCGACCGACTTGCTCGCCGCGACCGCTCGGCGATCGAGCAGGTTGTGCGCGCTCACCACAGTTTCCTGGTCGGGATGGTGATGCCGCTCGTCGGTATGGAACTGGCGGAGGACGTGGTGCAGGAAGCCTGGATCAAGGCGTTGACGGCCGTGAGCCGTTTCGAGGGCCGCGCGCGCCTGCGCACCTGGCTGGCGCAGATTGCACTCAACACGGCGCGCTCGCGCCGCCGCTCCCAGAGCCGTGAGGTCTCACTCGAGGAGTGGGGACGAGACCCGGGCTCGCCGCTCGTGGATCGCTTTGCCGAAAACGGACACTGGAAGGATCCGCCCGGCGCCTGGCACCACACCACGCCCGAGGAGCTGCTGACCGAGGAGGAGCTCCGAGAATGCATTGAAAAGCATCTGCAGCGCCTGCCGCCCGATCAGCAGACTGTGCTGCGCCTGCGCGAATTCGAGGCGCTGGAGCTTGCCGAAATAGCCGCCATCACCGAGCTCGGCGAGGGCAACGTCCGTGTGCTCCTGCACCGGGCACGGCAGAGACTGCATGCGATGATCGATCACTTCCAGAAAGTGGGCACATGCTGAACTGTCACCAGGTGACGGACTTGGGCTCCGAGCGCGACGGCTGCCGGCGATACTTGCGTCAGCTGCGGCTGACCCTCGCGACGATTCGGCGCGTGCGCCCCCGGCAAACCAACGTCAACGCCGACAAGGTGCTCGCGGCAGTCGACCGCAGCGGCAGGCGATAGCGGCGATGCGCAATTCTCGGCCTGAAACACCGGTCTCCTGTCATGAGCGAGCGAGCCTTGCGGCCGACGGCAGGCAAGCGGTTGCGCAGTTGTTCGAATCGCTGCGCCCCGAGCTGCTGCGCTTCGCTCATTGGCTGGCGCGCGATCGGTCGGTGGCGGAGGATGTGGTGCAGGAGACACTGTTGCGCGCCTGGCGATCCCGCGATGCTTTGAAGGATCCCGCCGCCGCGCGCGCCTGGCTGTTCACCATCGTGAGGCGCGAGCACGCCCGGTTGTACGAACGCAAACGTCTGGAGCTGGTCTGTTTGGACGATGGCATCGAGCAGGCGTGTGTGCCGGTCGCGCACAGCCCCGACGGCGAGCTGCAGACCCTGCGCGGCGCGATCCTGAAATTGCCGCTGGAGTATCGTGAGCCGCTGATCATGCAGGTCCTCGGAGGCTTCTCCACGGCGGAGATCGCGCAGCAGCTCAATCTGTCGCTGACGGCCGTCCTGACTCGGCTGTTCCGGGCACGTAACAAGCTTCGAGCGCTATACGGTTTGAGTCCCGCGCCCGAGGATGCCTCCAGCGAGGGGCTGCCGTGATCTGCCGCGACGCGCGCCTGGCTATCGGCGCGGAGCCTCATGCCGTCCCGCCCGGGCTCGCGGAGCATCTGACAGGGTGCGCCGCGTGCAGCCAATTCCAGCGAGAAATGCTCGCTCTGGAAGCCAATATCCGGCGCGCACTGGCGGAAGCGCCCCTCGCCGCGCGCACCCGCCCACAGCGGCGCTTCTCGACGTGGTCCGGGTGGGCGCTGGCCGCAAGCATCCTCGTCGCGGTGCTCTCTACACTCGTCATCTGGACCCTGCGACCGGCAGAGACTCTGGCCCGCGAGGTGATCACCCACGTGAACGGGGAACCGGACAGCTGGTCAAGCTCGGTGCCGGTCGCCGCGCCCACCCTCGACGGGATCCTGCGAGCCGCTGGAGTCGCGCTGGATGCCAACTCGAACAGTGTTGTTTACGCACGCAGCTGCCGGTTCCGTGGGCATGACGTACCGCATCTCGTCGTCAAGACCTCTCATGGCCCTGTCACCGTCCTCATCCTGCGTAACGTACACGTTGGCGCACGAGAGGCGTTCCGCGAGAGCGGCATGACGGGTGTCATCACACCGGCGCCGCAGGGAAGCATCGCCGTGCTCGGCCGCGGCGATGCGAACCTGGATGAGGTCTCCGAACAGATGCGGCGCTCTGTCCGCTGGCTGTCTCAAAACCCCCATGCGATCTTTCCGTAGACCGAGCGCTCCATCGCGCTGCGCTGATCCGGCGCGCCGAACTCGACATGGTGGTCGTGCAGCAGGTTGCGCCCGTCGACGGAAATCTCCAGCTGCTTCCAGGCCTGCCACGCCAGGCGTACATCCAGCTCGTTGTAGCCCGGGATCCCCTGACCGGTGAGGATGTCCGGGAGGCTGCGAATCGCGGACAGCGAGCGGAACTGGGCGTCGACCTGAAAGCCGCCGGGCAAATCGAGAGAGGACCGCACACCGATCTGGTTGCGCGGCGTCGCGCCTTCCGTGAACCGGCCGCGGTTCACATCCTGCCCGTGCGGATCGAGGCTCATGTCCGTGTACGTGTAAGTGAGGGACAATCGCCAGTAGCGCCGCGGAGAATACGTCGCCAGCGCCTCAAAGCCCTCGGTGCGGGCGTCGGTCAGGTTGCGATTGAGGACGGGAAACACCGTCTGCCCGGTGTTGGGGTCGATGAAGGGGGTGCCGAACTCGAGCGAGGCCAGCCCGTGATAGCGGTTGTGAAAGGCCGCGAGATCGCAGGAGAGATTCTCAAGGGCCTGCCAGCGATATCCCAGCTCGAAGGCCAGCAACTCCTCCGCATGGAAGTCCCGGTTGCCGAGCAGGCGCGCTACCGGATTGCCCAAAGGATTGGTCACGTCGATGGCGACATCACGCTCGATGCGAGTCGGCACTCTTACGGCGCGCGACACGGCGCCCCACACTGTGCGCCGCCTCGACAGGTCCCAAGCCGCGCGTACGCTCGGTTGCACCTCGAAGCCGCTGAAATCGTTGTGCTCGAGCTTGGTACCGAGCGTCACCCGCAGTGAATCACGCAGCGATATCTGATCCTGCACGAATCCGCTGACGAGATTGTCCCGGGAGCTCGCGGGCTGGAGGTTGAAGATGCCCTTGCCGACGTTGCGGTCGTGCATGCTGCGGTAGTTCAACCCCCAGGTGAGCTCCTGCGCGCGGGCGGCGGTGAAGCGCTGCTGAAAATCGAGATCGACCGTATCCAGGTCGTCGAGGAACGTGGGGTCGTTGCGATGTGTCCGGTCGTAATAGAGGCGCAGCTGAATGTCGGCATTCTCTCCGGAGCTGTGCTGCCAGCGGCCGAGCACGTTGGCGCCGCCCACCGCCGCTCTCAGCTTTCCCACGGGTCCCGGCCGTCCGAGGACGTTGACGGCCGGCGCCACCTGTCCCACGCGGCCATCGTAGGCGTCTCCCTGAACGGTCAGCGCGTCTGCGCTGGTCGCGTGCCAGTCGGCTCGAAATCCGACGTGGCCGAGCTGCCAGTCATCCGGGCTCGAGCCCGCGGGGTGCTGCGCGGCTCCCTGATCGAAGTACTTGCCGAACACCCGATAGTAGAGGTGATTTGCGCTCTCGCCACCGTAGCGTGCGGCGGCGCTCACCCGCTCCTGCGTACCGGCGGCCGTCTCGAGATATTCGCCCTGGGTGTCCGCGGCGTTCTTCGTCAGGATGTTGATCACTCCGTTGACCGCGTTGGACCCCCACAGGGCCGCCCCCGGCCCGCGGATCACTTCGATATGATCGATGTCCTCCAGGAAGTAGTCCTGGGCCTCCCAGAACACTCCGGAGAACAATGGCGTGTAGATGCTGCGGGTATCGCTCAGTACCAGCAGCTTCGCCGAGTTGACTCCGCTGAAGCCTCGCGAGCTCACGACCCAGGAGTCGGCCGTTTCGTTCGCGACATGCAGCCCGGGGACAAATCGCAGCGCATCGGGGAGCGTGGTCGCCCCGGAGCGCCGGATGTCCTCGTTGGAGACAATCGCCACGGCGGCGGCGGCACCGGCCAGGCTCTCGCGACTCTTGGAGACGGAGGTCACCTGGACGTCCATCAGCTCCTCGACGCTCAGCCGCTTGAGCGCCGTGGTAGATGAGTTCTCTGGCTGCTGTTGGGCGAGCAGGCTGCTCGAGCCAAGGGTGAGCAAACACGCTGCGAGCATGCAGCGCCCGAGCGTGCGCAGGTCATGCTTGCGATCCCCGCGCGCCTGTCCGGGATCTGATACAGGTTTCGGACTTGTTCCCCGCATGCCGCCATGCTACCGCGGACGACCCTTCCCGCAGTGCGGTAATTCGAGCGGCGGTGCGCACGCCCGAGCGTTCTCATTTTGGAAACCCGCAGCGCAAGCGGTGGTCAGACCGCAGTCAGGTGATGGACCCGGGCTTGCGCAGCATCTTGCCGATCTCGGCAACATGAGCCTCCTCGGCTGCGATCTGCGCGCGGGCGTATTCCTCGAGCATGATGTTGCGGCCGGCGACGGCTGCGAGGAGTTTGCGGTATTCCGCCAGACCTTCCTGCTCGTGCGTCAGCGCTTCGCGCAGGATCTCATCGACGTTGTGCTTGTGAGTCTCCAGCAGCGAGCCGATCCGCAGCGACGGATGCCCGCCGAGATTCGTGATGTGCTCGCCGGCCTGGATCGAGTGTGCCTGAGCTTCATCCGCCTGGCCGCGCAACCAGCCGACAATCGGAATGCGGTTGTGGCCGAAGATCATGAAGCTGTAATGCAGGTAGCGCACCAGACCCGCGAGCTCCAGCTCGAGAATGCGGTTGAGCGTCTCGACGATCTGCCCCGTTTCTGCCGTACTCAGATCCGATTTCATGGGCGTCTCCGGCCGTGGAATGAGGCAGATGGTAATCCTTCAGCTCTCAGACCTCGACCACTAAGCGCGGATCGAACGTCGGATTCGGCTCCATGGGCAGATACCCGCGCGGATTGCACACCACGCGCGTCCCGTTCACCACGTAGTCGATCGATTCGTGCGTGTGCCCGTGAATCCACAGTGCGACCGGCGCCCGCACGAGACGAGCGAGATTGCTCGCGAAGCCTGGATTGAGCCGGTCGCCGTCGAACCGCGGATGGATGCTCTGCCAGTGCGGCAGATGGTGGGTGATGACGACGGTCGGCCCGTCAAACACTTCAGTTAATTTTGTCTCGAGCCATTGCACCTGCTCGAGATGAATCTCGCGCGCGTGCTCCGGACGCAGCAGCTCCTTGTCGCCGTACTTGATGACCCTGTAATCGGTCATACCGAATTGGGCGTCAGTCATCGCTCGGTCGAGTGCCGCCGGCGTCGATCCGTACAGAGCGAAGTCGGTCCAGAGCGTCGCGCCGAGAAAGCGCACCCCATCGACGAGGAACTCGTCGCCATCGAGCAAGTGAACGCCCAGACGCCGCGCCTCTTTGCGCAGCGCCACGAGCACATCCTGGAGGCGGGCGCTGTAGAACTCGTGGTTGCCGGGCACGTAAATGACCGCCGCGGCCGGGAACTGGCGCCGCGCCCATGCGATACCGAGCACGCCAGCATGAATGTCGCCGGCGAGCACGACGACATCCGCCTCCAGGGGCGGCGGGGTCCAATCGAAGAACTCCAGATGCAGATCAGAGAGAACGCGAATTTTCATCCGATCACGACTCAGCCGTTTCGCGACTCAGCCGTCTGGTGGCTGCGCCGCCATAGGACGACGATTTTCGGACAACGGAGGCGGAGAAGGAATTCAAGGAATCCCGTAGTTCGCGTCTCGAAAGCACGCAGATGCGCCCGTTTGGAACACACGTGTCGAGTGTTTCGCGACGTTGCCCAAACTGCATCGTCAGCTTCACGGCTGATCCAGGCCTATACTCATCGGCCCGGATCCTAAGGTTCCAGCTATGCCACGCACCGTGACTCTGGCCGTCACACTCCCGGCTCCGCCATCGCGTCTCTATGCAATGTACTTGAATGCCCGCGAGCACGCGGCCTTCACTGGGGCCCCCGTCAAGATCGCCGCGCGAGCGGGAGCGCCGTTCGAAGCGTTCGGTGGCGCATTGACGGGCACGATCCTGCAGGTCGTGCCCAACCGCCTGATCGTCCAGTCCTGGCGCTCCACGGAGTTTGCCAAACGCGATATCGACTCAACCCTGATCCTGTCGTTCTGGCCGGACGGCAGTGGCGGGCGCATCGAGCTCACGCACGTCAATGTCCCCGATTCCGATTTTGCAGGCGTGTCCGAGGGCTGGTCCAGGTACTACTGGATACCGTGGCGGACTCATCTGGAAGGCTCGAGCCGCTCGAGACCCAAGAAACGAGGGCGATGAGCCCAGATGCTGTTGTTTTCCGCACAGGGCTCGAGGTAGTACGGCTCCCGGACACCTCAGAATTTGAGCCACCGCCGCTGCTCGGGGGGCAGGTTGTCGATGAGCCAACGCACAGCCGCATCGGCCGCGGCGCGCGGCGGCAGCGCCCGCTCGATACCCTCAACCCTGTCCGTGCGCCGCGCCGTTGCGTCAAAGCCCACTTTGGTCACGAGCCCATCTTCCTCCAGCGGCTCGGACCGGACCGCACGCGCGGCCGGCACGAGCAGCAGATCGCGCTCCATCTTCATGCGGTTGGTCCGTGCCCAGTCGACCGCGACAGGATCCCAGGGATCGATATCGGAGTCGACGACCGTCACACGCTTGACGATGCTGACCGCGGCGAACACCGCAAGCATGGCACGGCGAGCCTGACCAGGGAGGGGCTCGATGAGCTGAATCACAACGTCCGTCCGGCCGGCACCTGCCTCCGTGAGGGCGATGTCTCCGACGTTCGGCACGACGGCGGCGACCGCGCTCAGAAGGCCGGCGGCGATCGGCAACGCGCCGAGATAGATATGCTCGCGATGGTAGCCCGGCTCGATCACCTGGAAGATCGCGTCCGCGCGGCGTGTCTGCGCTGTGAAGGTCGCGAGATATCCCGGCCCGTAGTCCTCGTACATGCCGTGGTATTCGGAAACGAGACCCTCCTCGACCGGCCGGTTCGCTTCGATCACGCCCTCGAGAACCAGCTCCGCATCCGCCGGCACGAGCAGGTCGAGTGTGCGTGCAGGAACGACCTTGACCGGCGCGCCGAGCAGGCGTCCGGCGCATTCCAACTCGTCGTCGCCCACTCCGAGATAGAGGCAGGCGGCGAGCTGGATCGCCGGATGGGTGCCGAGCGCGACCGCGATCTCGAGCGGCCGGCCCGCCGCGGCGGCGCGCCGGGCAAAAAGGGCGAGATGATGGTTGGGCGCGATACCGACCATTGCGCTCTTGTCATCCAGAATAGCGAAGCGCGCG
>VBNY01000210.1 GCA_005877705.1 Gammaproteobacteria bacterium | reverse complement strand
CGCTCGCCGCCCTGGATCGCCAGAACGTCAATTTCGCCTCCGCCGGCCCGGATCTGCTGGTGCCGCTGGGAAGCAGGAACCAGCTGGGGGTCGAGGCCCGCTACGGCCGCGTCAGCTATCAGCACTCGACCTTGGACAACGACCGCTACAACGGACGGCTCGGACTCATACACCTGATCAGCGAGTACTCGCAGATTTCGGCCGATTACGCCTATCAGCGCATCGAGTATCGCCTCGGGGGCCTGTACCCGCGGGTCGACAGGCAGGCCGGCTACCTGCGCTTCAGCGGGGAGTCGCTGCGCACCTTTCTGGAGCTCGAGGGCGGCGTGGAAGCCGTCAAGGTCGGCGCGGCCGGCCAGCGCCATAGCGTGCCGCACGGCAGCATCGCGATTCAGCGGCGGGTTTCCCAGCGCACCACCTTGAACGCAGAGTACAGCCACGGCTATGCCGATGCCGCCGACATCCTGCGCACCGACATCCGCCAGGGCGCCAATCCCGGCGGCGATCTGAACGTGCAGGCGGTCTCGGAGCCGTTCACCGTCGACCAGGGCTACCTCACGTTGATCAGAGGCGGGGCGCGCGGCGTGGCTCACTTGCGGGTGAACTGGGAGCAGGAGCAATACCGGCAGAACATTCTTCTCGATCGCAAGGTGCACGGCGCGGATCTCGCCGTTGATTACCGCCTCTCGCCGTTGTGGACGCTGGGCGGCAAGGCCCGCTGGCTGCACCAGGAGTACACCAACACGGACGTGCACAATGATCGCCTGCAGGGCTCTATCGGCCTGACGCGCAGGCTCGGCCGCTCGCTCGAGGCAGCCCTGCTCGCGGCACACACCCGCAGCACCGGCAACCTCGCTACCGACACATTCACCGAGAACCGCGTGTCGCTCATCGTGAGCTACTCGCCGCAGGAATTGAACTCGAAGGCTTTCGACCCCGTCACCGAGTTCCGCTACTACGACCGGCCGAGACGCGCCCCGCTGTCGCAGCCGAACTCGCGCAGTATCCCCGGAACTCCGTAAGCGGTGAGCGAACCATCGGGAGGTACGACAGATGTCATCTGGGCCGGCCGCGAGCGGCGGCATCCGCGCTGAACCCGCCGCCGAGCCTCGGCCGGGCAGCTCGGCCACGCAGGACGAAATCAACTCGCGCATCTACCACGCCCGCGGCGTTGCGGCGGCCTACCGGAGCAAGCTGCTGGATCGGCCGGAGACCCTCGCGCTGCTCAGATACCAGCACGGCTTCTTCGGCCGCAATGTGCTCGACATCGGCATCGGCACCGGACGCACGGCCGGGTTTCTGCAGCCGCTGGCCCGGCGCTACGTGTGCATCGATTACTCGCAGGAGATGGTCGATCACGTGCGCGAGGCGCTGCCCGGCATCGAGGTCCATTTGGCCGACATGCGGGATCTGTCGCCGTGGGGTGCGGCGGAGTTCGATTTTGTATTCGCGCCCAACAACGTATTCGACGCGGTTTCGCACGCGGACCGGCTCAGGATCCTCGGCGAGGCCAGGCGCGTGCTGTCGGCGGACGGTCTGTTGGCGTTTTCGTCGCACAACCGCCGCTGTCGGACCGCAGGCAAGGGTCCACGCCTCACCTATTCGCGCAACCCCGTCACCCAGGCGCGCCATGTGATCGAGTACCTGCGGCGCAGGTTGAATCATCTGCGGGTCGGCCGCCTGCATCGCGACGAGGACGAGTACGCGCTGCTCAGTGACACCGGTCACGACTACGCGCTGCTGCATTACTACATCGACCGGGATCGGCAGCAGCGGCAGCTCGATGCGGCCGGCTTCCGGCTGCTCGAGGTCATCGACAGCGACGGACGCAGCCTGCGCGAAGCCGACGGGGATGCCTCGAGCCCGAGTCTGCTGTACGTGGCGGCTCGAAAGTAGCGCGCCGCGCTGAGCGCCAACGCGGGCGCCGGCCCCTACAGCAGCGGCTCCATCGCCTGCATGCCGCGCTCCCAGGCGCCGGCCATCTCCTCGAACAGCGCGGCGCCGTCCAACGGACGGCGGCTGTTCGTGGCACGCGCGCCTTTGAGAATGAGAGTCTTGTTGGCCGCCGACAGCTGCTCGAATGCCAGCGTGGCAGGCGCAAGGCCCGCGACCCCCTCGGCGGTGAGCCACTCGAGGTTGGCTGCCGCGAGCTCGAACGCCGCGCCGAGCTGGCGGATCGTGCCGAACGCCCAGGCGTGGTAGTAGGCCAGTCCCCGCTCCTGAATGCCGGGCAGGTCGCGCTCGAAGCGCGCCTGGAAGCGGCGCACGGGGTTGCTCGCCGGGCGGCGTTTGAGATGCCGCCGCCACAGGCTGCGCGACAGCGCGAGCAGCTCGGACGCGGGCCGGCGCACGAGGGCATCGATGCGCACCAGCTCGGCGAACAACGGCATGAAAGTCGGATCCGGCGGCGTGTCGAGCCTGAACGTGCGCGCGAAGTCCTCGCCCTCGAGCGAGTAGTAGCCGGCGTTGTGGAAGTAACCGAGGCGCCGCTTCTCGAGATCGAGATCATTCAGCACTATGGTGCTCTTGGTGTGCTGGCGCCGGTAATCGGTCCCGGAGGTGTCGGGGAGCCAGAAGGCATCGGCCTCGGTACTGATCAATCTGCCGGCGCCGAGGTGCTCGAGCGCGTGCTCGATCAACGGGCGCCAGACGTTCATCTCCTGCACGTCGAGACCGTAGAGCTCGCGCAGCTCATCATGCGGCGGCTTGAAGAACGTCCATTGGTCGCCTTCGAAGTCGATCGCCGCCGTGAACGGCAGGACCGCACGCGGCTCGAGGCCGAGGGCGTGGATGACCTCGATCCAGATGTCGACGTAACAGTTCTTCTCCACCCACACGCAGCCTTCCGTGTGCAGCCGGTGACGCCCGTAGGTCGTGGGGTCGAGCCGTGCCAGCACGCTCACTGAGCTCACGGGATCGGTCCTGTCAAGGCCACAGCTTGCGGCGCACATCCTGCGGCCACAGCTCGGGCTCGAAGCCGTGCGTCTTGAACAGCGCCATGACGATGCGCTCCAGCCCGAAGCCCAGACAGGCGGTATTCGCCACGTTGCCATCCTGGGTGCGGATCCCGAAGGTGGAGCCGAAGTGCTCCTGATGGAAGTTGAACGAGCACACCGCGGTGGGGTCCTCGGCCGAGATCACCGGCACCAGCACTTCGAACTTGAGCTTCTGCTCCTTCTGGCTCACCGCGAGCATCTTGCCGCCACGGCCGAAGAACGGGTCGGCCGCGACGTCGGCGCGGGCCGGCAGCCCGAGCGAAGTCAACAGATTGACGCCGCGCTCGAGCCACATGTCGCGCCATTCGACGACCTCATCCGCGGTGCCGACGCGTACGAATTCGCGCACGCGGAACGATTGCATGCGGGTCGGCTCGGGGGAGGGCTCATGCCGGTACACCCAGTTCAGCATCGTCACGAGGCGGCCGCCCTTGGGCACCACGCCGGTGAAGCTCGGATAGACGGGGTAGCACGCGGCCGGATTGAGCACCACATCGGTGATGCCGAACAGGTCGCCCCAGGGCTGGCCCCCGTGGACGCGCTCGGAGAGCGACTGGGCCTGCAGCTCCTTGCCGAAGAAACTGTACACGGCCCCGCACAGGTGCGGAAACGAGTCCAGGTAGTTGACACGCTCCAACACCTGGCGGCTGATGATCGGCGGGAACGTGTAGATCTCCGCGCCGTCGTCCTTCGACAGCGCCGATACCTGGCCGTTGAAGCGCTCGAGGACGTCCTCGAACACGGCGCCCCGGCCGAACGCCCCCTGCACGCCGACCGGGATGATCAACCGATGCTTGACGAGCCCGTCGTAGAACTTCTGCGGATCGTAATCGGCACTCATGTCGCTAGTTGTCCTTGAAAACGAGCAGCATGGAGGCGCTCTTGGACGCGATGCGATCGTTGGAGATCATCAGCGCCGCGGACAGCGCGTCGCGGTAATGGCGGCCGAGGCTGAACTTGGTATCGTTCTTGTAGCCGAGAATGCCGGTGATCTGCAGCGCCTTGTGCACGATCTGCGGCGCGCTCTCCGAGGCGTTGATCTTCAGATTGTTCATCTTGAGCGCCCAGCCGATGGACAGCAGCTCCTGCATGCCGCCGGGCCGCGCGTTGAGCTCGTCGAACTCGCCAGCGAGCGCCAGCCAGTTGTGGCGCATCGCCTGCAGCTGCGTCGACACTTCCGCGAGCCGCGTCGCCGTCGGCGGCACGGTGCCGGGACTCTTGCGCGCGCTGGCGCGTACGAACTCGGCCGCGCGCGCCACCGCATCCGCGGCGATGCCCCACCACAGCGAGGACCACAGGATGTGGGAGTAGGGCACCATGGTCTGCGCCGAGGAGTCGGCGAACGAGCCCGGAATGATCTGCTCTTCGGGCCCGGCGGACTCGAGCTTGAATCCGGGACTGCAGGTGCCGCGCATGCCGAGCGTGTCCCAGGAGGTCGTCTGGGTGAGTTTGTAGTCGCCCTTGCGGACCAGCACCAGCACCTGATCGCTCCCGGGGGCGTCCGGTGCGCGCCGGCAGGTGACCAGAATCCCATCGGCGTGCTCGCAGTAGGAGCCGGTGGTGGCATCCTTGTCGAGCTTGAAGTGCCCGTCCTCGCGTTCGACGGCGCAGATGCTCGTGCGCGTCTCGCCGAAGGTGCCGTTCTCCGAAGTCATCGAGGCGAGCACGTACTGATCGCGCACCAGATCCTGCAGGTAGCGGCGGAAAAACGCCGACTGCAGAGCGTGGCGCACGATGCACGCGACCTGGATGTAGTGCATCGCCAATACCATCGCGCTCGAGCCGCAGGCTTGCGCCAAGGTCGAGCACAGCGCGGCGAGCTGCCGCATGCCGTAGCCCGCGCCGCCCAGTTCCCTGGGCACCGGCGCCGAAAGCAGCTTGGCCTTCTGCAGCGCCTGGACCGTCTCGCGTGGAAAGCGGCTGTTGGCGTCGACGTCGGCGGCGCCCGGCGCGGCAATGTCCGCTGCAATCGCCTTGAGGGCGGCCAGATGCGCGGAGAATTCCGGAAAGTCGCTGGTCATGGTCTAGATTCCGCTCAGCTGCGAGGGTTGTGACGCTGGTCGCATCTGTGCACGGGAGCTGCGAGCCGCGTCTCTTTTCGGCTGCATCTTAGCAGGGCGCCGAGAAACTTTCGCAGCGCGCGCCACACCACGAGCGGGATCTCGTGCCCGCCGTCGAACGGCAACCAGCTGACCTCGGCTCCGCCTGCCAACACGAAGTCGCGCAACGCCTCGCCCGCGGTGAACGCGAGATCCTGGTCCGCTCGCCCGTGGCTCACGAAAACGGGCAACCCACGGAGACGGTCACGCTTCAGCTCCCAGTCTGAACGGGCAATGCGCGAAGCCGACATCAATATGAGGCCGTCGACCGCGCTCGACCCGCGCAGCACGAAATCGAGCGACAGCATCCCCCCTTGGGAGAATCCGCCGACGACTCTGCAGTGCGGCGGGTACTCGGCGGCGACTGCCTCGACAAATTGCGCCACTCGGTCGCGCGCCGCGCCGAGTCCGGGCGGGCACTGCTCGGCGAGATCGCGAGGGCCGCGCGACACGGCGGCGTTTCTCGCTTCGGCGTCGATGTCCCACCAGCCATGTCCGCCGCCGGCGCTGGGCTGCGGGCCCTGCGGCAGCAGAAACAGCGCGGGCACCCCGAGTGAGTGGGCGAATGGCGTCAGGTCCGCAGGCCGCATCGCATAGCCGTGCAGCAGAACGACCACCAGCGGCGCATCCGGCGCTCCCACCGCGGTGGTGCGCAGTCCGGCGATCTCGAGCGTGCGTTCGCTGTTGGTCAAATCGCCTCCGCGAGTCGTGCAGGCGTGGGGACAAAATAGCGCTTCAGCCGCAGGAAACGCTGCTCATACAGATGGTATGACAGCCCGGCGCACAGATAAGTCACGACCGTGACGGCAGCCGCATACAACACGGCGAGCGTGGCGCTGTGGGCGGTCGCCGCGGGCCCGAGCAGCCGGGTGCCGAGCAGCTTGGTGATCGGAAAATGAAATACATACATCGCATAGCTGTATTTGCCCGCTGATCGCAACGGAGCCATGCACAGCGCCCGCGACAGCCAGGTCGGGCGGGCGCCGTAGGCGCATACCGCGGCGAGCAGCAGCAACGTGAACGCCACGGCCAGCGCGCTCATCCCGAAGGTCTGTGTCTGCCAGCCGCTGCGTTGATAGTCGTGTGTAACGAGCGCGCCGCCCGCCCACACGACGAGCGCCGCCCACGGCAGATAGCGTGAGCCGCGTTGCAGCCGAGCCTTCCAGGACGGCAGGCGTACCAGCGCGGCAGCCGCGGCACCCAGGGCGAGCGCATCCATCCGGCAGATCGTGAATTCGTACACATACTCCGGCGGATAGCCCGCAACCCGCATCGCGGTGCGGGATGCGAGCGCCGCCACGCAGATGCCGCCACAGAGTCGCAGCACGCGCTGCGGCCGCATGCGGTGCAGGACGAGCGGCCACAGCAGATAAAACTGCTCTTCGACGGCCAGCGACCA
>VBNY01000047.1 GCA_005877705.1 Gammaproteobacteria bacterium | reverse complement strand
CTGGTGCGCGACAAGAACGGCCGCACCGCCAAGGTCATCCGCATGCACGAGAAGCTCGAGCGTCCGGAAATGCTGATCGGCTCGACCTACAAGATCAAGACGCCGATCTCCGATCATGCGATGTACGTGACGATCAACGACATCGTGCTCAACGAGGGCACCGAGTACGAGCAGCGCCGGCCGTTCGAGATTTTCATCAACTCCAAGAACCTCGATCACTTCCAGTGGATCGTGGCGCTCACGCGCATCATCTCGGCGGTGTTCCGCAAGGGCGGCGACGTCACCTTCCTGGTCGATGAGCTGAAAGCCGTGTTCGACCCGCGGGGCGGCTACTGGCAGCCGGGCGGCAAGTTCATGCCCTCGATCATCGCCGAGCTCGGCTACGTCATCGAGCGGCACCTGCAATCGATCGGCCTGATGCGCAAGCCGCAGCTCGATCAGCACCAGCAGAAGCTCGTCGACGAGAAGCGCGCCGAGTTCGAGGCGCGCGCCAAGCAGGCCGACGCCTTCGCCAAGCCGCACTTTCCGGAAGGGGCGCAGCTGTGCGGCAAATGCAGCACCGCAGCCGTCGTCATGATGGACGGTTGCATGACCTGCCTGAACTGCGGCGACTCGAAGTGTGGCTAAAAAAAACCCCGCAGTTGCGGGGTGTCGGTCGCTTGCTTGTGTGGAGGAGTCTTATCGTTCTTATTTCAGTGCGCGTACGCGGTATCCGACGAGCAGTCCAGCCACATTCCAGACCCGCGCTTTCTTCTTTCTGCGTATAAACCCTAGCTCGCTTCCTTCGTCTCGAAGGCCGTTGCCGGCCGTTGGTGACTGGATATAAGCAACGCTCATGCCAGAGCCGCGGCTGCAGCCCGGGATCTGACATGTTGTATCTGCGACGTGGTTCAAGTGTGACGCAGTGCGCGTTGTGAGACCGTTTCGCGCCTGCAGCTGCGGTGCCCGAGCCCCCGCTTGTTGCCCGCGTTCGGCATCATTGACACTGAAGTGTCAAAAACATCGACACGTTTGTCACGAACCAGGCCGGCGGCGCGTGGCTCGGGCATGCGTAAGGCTTTGAATGAAAGGCGGAATTTTGAACCATCTGGGGTGTAAATGAACTCGACACGGGCACCAGAGCCCGCGTGGGGGCCCGTCCGCTGGCTGCTGGGCGCGGTGTTCACGTGGCTCGCACTGGCGCGCGGGTTCGCCGCCGAGACCCCCATGCCGCGCCCGCCGGAGCTCGAGCGGGACGTGCAGTTCTGGATCCGCGTCTACACGGAAATCGACACGAACGCGGGCTTCCTCCATGACCAGTACAACCTGGCGGTCGTTTACGACACCCTGCACTTCGCGCCGAGCACCTCGCCCCGCGAGCGGGAGCGACTGGTGGAGCAGGCTCGCGGCCGCTACAGCGCCGCGCTCCGCCGGATTGCAGCGGCGGACGTCGAGCCGCTCTCCGAGGACGATCAGCGCATCAAGGACATGTGGGGCGAGCGCGTCACACCGGCCCGGTTGCGCGCAGCGATCGAGGACATCCGCTTTCAGCTCGGCCAGGCGGACCGGTTTCGCGAGGGACTCATTCGCTCGGGCGCGTGGGAAACCCATATCGCCGAGGCTCTCGCCAACCTCGGCCTGCCCGCCGAGCTTGCCGTGCTGCCCCACGTGGAGTCCTCGTTCAACCCCGCGGCGTACTCCAAGGTCGGCGCCGCCGGATTGTGGCAGTTCATGCGTTCCACGGGACGGCGGTACATGCGCATCGACAGCGCGGTCGACGACCGTATGGACCCGTTTCGCTCGACCGAGGCCGCCGCCCAGCTGCTCGCATACAACTATCGCGTCCTCGGGACCTGGCCGCTGGCTCTGACGGCGTACAACCATGGGACCGCGGGCGTGCGCCGTGCCAAGGAGAGCCTCGGCACGGACGACATCGTCAAGATCGTTCGCAACTACAACGGCCGCACCTTCGGATTCGCGTCGCGCAATTTCTATGTCTCGTTCCTGGCGGCGCTCGACGTCGACCGCAATCCGGAGAAATATTTCGGCTCGATCGACAAGTTGAGCGAGGCGAAATTCCAGGAAGTGACGCTGCCGGCGTTCGTATCGATCGCCTCCCTGGAGCGCGTGTTGAAGCTCGACAGGCAGAAGCTGCGCGCGTTGAACCCGGCGCTGCTGAGAGCCGTGTGGGATGGCCAGCGGCAGGTCCCCAAGGCCTATCACCTGAGACTGCCGATTGACGGGGAGAAATGGACGAGCGAGCTGCTGGCGCAGCGCCTGAGCCCGGGAGAGCTGCTCGTCGCCCAGACCGAGCCCAGGCGCTATCGGGTGCAGCCGGGCGATAGCCTCGCCAGGGTCGCCGAACGTTATGGCGTCACCACCGAGACGCTCGCGCGGCTGAACCGGATGAGAACGAGCGCGAAGTTGCGGGTCGGCCGCACCATCACCGTACCGGAGGTGACGCCCGGAGCGGTGGTGGCCGCCGCTACCCCGGCGCCTGTGAGCCCAACACCTGGTGCTGCGGCCGCAACCAGCGCGGCGGCCCCAACCGCTGCTGCGGCTCCAACCAGTACTGTCGCAGTAGCCGTCGCTCCGGCAGTGACCAGCGCTCCGGCCCTGACCGGTGCCGCGGCGCCTCCTGCCGCGACTGCGACCGTAGCGGGAACTGCGCCTGCGACCGCAGAGTCGTCGAACGTGTATATCGTCAGGAGCGGCGACTCGTTATCGGAGATCGCCGCGAAGGCCGGGCTCACGGAGGCTCAGCTGCTGCAGCTCAACGGTATCCGCAACCGCGACTTCATCTTTGAAGGGCAGCAGTTGGTCGTCAAAGCGCCGCCGGCCGCGGCCGTTGCCTCCACGGCGGCGCCCAACATAGGCACCGAGCGGCCGGGCGCGCCGACCCAAGCACCCGGCGCGGCTCCCGCCCCGGCGGGGGAAGCGCCGGCGTTAGTGGCGCAGCGTGAGAGTGCGGAGGAGGCTGCTGCCGTCGCCACGGGCCACGGGCCCGCGGAGAACTCACAGCCCGTATCAGCGGCTCAGGCGGAAGCCCTGAGCCCTTCGCTTGGACCGGCGGCGGATACGCAACAGAGCGCCGATCCGACCGACTACTCCGTCGCCAAGGACGACACCATCCAGGTGGCTGCGGCGGAGACGCTCGGGCATTACGCGGACTGGCTCAGCGTCACGGCCGCGCATCTGCGCCAGATCAACCGGATGAGCTATGGGCGGCCCGTGTTGATCGGCCACAAGCTGCGGCTGGATTTCCACAAGGTGGCGCGCGAGGAATTCGAGCAGCGGCGGCGCGAGTATCACCAGGCGCTGCAGGCGGCCTACTTCGCCTCACATCGCATCGTGGGCACGGAGATCTACATCGCGCGGCGCGGCGACACGCTCTGGACCGTTACGCAACGGTTCTCGCAGCTGCCTGTGTGGCTGCTGCAGGAATACAACCCCGATCTCGATCTCGCGGACCTGCACCCCGGCACGCAGATCGTCATGCCCCGTGTGGAGACCGTCATCCCTGGTGCGGGTTGAACCCAAACTGTGATGCAGCAGTCAATCTTGAAGGCAGGCCGTGAGTCCCGGTCGGCGGATGGCGACGCCGCGCCTATGTCGAAAAGGCGACCGTCGCCTGCTGTGACGGAGGTACACCGCCCTCCCCGGGCCGAGCTACTATAATTTCCCCACGATGACGCACTTTTTCACGACACTGACCGGCGCCGCCATGCTCACCTGCGCCGCCCTGGGCGCGCGCGGCGATGCGCTTCCGCAGGCCGAACGCGTTATGTTGCGTTCGACCGAGAGTCTGCCGGTCGTCGACCGGCTCGTCGTGCGCAAGGCCGAGCGACGGCTGCTGCTGCTGCACGGCGAGGCCGTCGTGCGCTCCTACAAGGTCGCCCTCGGCCTGAATCCCGTGGGGCAGAAGGAGCGCTCGGGGGACTTCCGCACGCCGGAGGGCCACTATCGTCTCGGCCGCCGCAACGCCCGCAGCGATTATTTCCTTTCCATCCAGGTGTCGTACCCGAACGAGGCCGATCTCAAGCGGGCGCGAGCCAGGCACTGGGACGCCGGCGGCTCGATCATGATCCACGGACTTCCGAATCAGCTGAAGCACGAGCCTGCCTACTACGATACCCGCGACTGGACGGATGGCTGCATCGCGGTGTCGAATGCGGACATGGTGGAGATCTGGTTGCTCTCGCCGGATGAGGCGCTGATCGATATCCTGCCGTAGGTGGACAGCAGCATCGTCGTTCCCGAATTCGTCGACGCCCGGGTCGGCCCGCGCGGCAGCCTGGAGAATCTCTCGCAGGCCGAGATCGGCAAGCTGCTCGACTCGGGGCAGGGGGGGTTGTACCCGCTGTTTCGCAAGTGCGCGCTGGCGGTGCTCAACAGCGGCGCAGACACCGACAACGCCAAGGAGATCTTCGACCGCTACCGCGATTTCGACATCCGCATCGTGCGCCAGGCGTGGGGCATCAAGCTCGAGATGCGCAACGCGCCGGCGGCGGCCTTCGTGGACGGCCAGATGATCCGCGGGATCAAGGAACACCTGTTCGCGGTGCTGCGCGACGTGGTGTTCATCTCCAACGAGATCATCGCCAGCGGGCGCTTCGACCTCACGGACGCGGCCGACATCACCAACGCCGTGTTCCACGTCCTGCGCAACGCGCGGCTGCTCGACTACAAGGCGCGACCGAATCTCATCGTCTGCTGGGGCGGCCACTCGATCGGCACGGACGAATACAAGTACACCAAGCGCGTCGGCTACGAGATGGGGCTGCGCGGGCTCGACGTCTGCACGGGCTGCGGCCCGGGCGCGATGAAGGGTCCGATGAAGGGAGCGACGATCGGCCACGCCAAGCAGCGCATCGAGCACGGCCGCTACATCGGGATCACGGAACCCGGGATCATCGCCGCCGAGCCGCCGAACCCGATCGTCAATCAGCTCGCGATCATGCCGGACATCGAGAAGCGGCTCGAGGCGTTCGTGCGCCTGGCGCACGGCATCGTCCTGTTCCCGGGCGGCGCCGGTACGGCGGAGGAGATTCTGTACCTGGTGGGGATTCTGCTCGATCCCGCCAACCGCGAGCAGCCCTTCCCCGTCGTGCTCACCGGCCCGCGCGAGACCGCGGCCTACTTCGAGCAGGTGAGCCGCTTCATCGGCGGCACTCTGGGCGAGGAGGCGCTGCGCCGCCTGACCGTCATCATCGACGATCCGGCCGCAGTGGCCCGCCACCTGGTGCGTGGCATGGAGGCGGTGCGCGAGTTCCGCCGCGAGCGCAACGATTCCTACAACTTCAACTGGCTGCTGTCGATCTGGCCGGAATTGCAGCGGCCGTTCGAGGTGACGCACGAGTCGATGCGCGCGCTCGAGCTCAACCGCGATCAGCCCGTGCACCGCCTGGCCGCGAACCTGCGCCGCGCGTTCTCCGGAATAGTCACCGGCAACGTGAAGGACTACGGCATCCAGGCGATCGAGCGCCACGGTCCGTACGAGCTGGCGGGCGACCCGGCGATCATGCAGCTGCTCGATGAGCTGCTCGCGGCCTTCGTTGCCCAACGGCGCATGAGGCTGCCGGGCACCGCGTACCGCCCGGTGTATCGGCTCGTCGCCTGAGGGCTTTGCCCCGTGGAGCAGTGAGCGTCGCGGCCGGCCGTTACATAACGTCGCGAGAGCTTCGCACGCCCGCACACGAACGCGAGAGTCACGTCGCAGCGTTTGCAAGCGGCGACACCCCTGTGACCCAGTTCCTGCGGTCTAGGGGCGCAAACCGTACGCTGCGGTGAAGCTTCAGGAGCTCACATGAGTTCATCAGACAGGGGGCGATCAGACGCACCCGGTACGCGCCCCGAGCCGGCAACTACCGGTACTACCCCGGGACCGGCGGACTCCGCGGACCCTTATACAAACTGGCTCGATCGCATGCAGCGCGCCCGTGCGCGTCACGCCGCGATCACCAAGAATCTGTATACCTGGTCGAACTACAAGAACTGGGCCGACCGGATGCGCGATACCTGGGATGACACCCAGGGCGGCCCCGGCCCGAAACCTCCGAAGAAGTAGCGCTGCCTTACACGCTCGCGACGGCCGGGGGTGGCGGGGTCTGCGCCGGCTCGTGCGCGCCCGGCGGCCTTTCCAGCCACTCGATGAGCGGCTCCCACTGCTCGACATCTTCCTGCGCTATATAGCTCTTCATCTCGTGCACGCCGATGCCGAGCTCCGCGGCGCGGACGTAGTTCTGCGAATCGCGGATGGTGGCGACGATCGGGATGCCAAGGGTCTGCAGGAAGCGGATCAGCGACTGATACGTGAGCGTGTTGCGCCGGATGCGATTGGCGATGACACCGAGGCGGTCGTCCTCGCGTCGGATCTTGGCGATCAGCAGCAGGTCGCGGATGCAGCGCGAGCATGTGTGGATATCGATATCGGACGGCAGCACCGGCACGATGATCTTGTCGGCGTCGCGGGTGAGGTCCGGCAGCTGGTGCGCGTCGACGGCCGCGGGCGTAATTGGAACGCGCGGGTGGTGCGGTTGTCTTTCTCGAACGCGGCGATGGCGTGGATGGCCGGCTGCACGGCGTGGCGCTTCTTGACCCAACGCAAAGAGGAGCCCTGCGGATCGAAATCCATCAGGACCGGCGTTTGCTGGCGAGAGGCAAAGTAGCTCGCCAGGTTGATCGCAATGGTCGTCTTGCCCGAGCCGCCTTTGGGGTTCAGGACGACGATGCGCTTCATGGGGGCCTTATGTTGTCAGGTGCGCACGCAATGGGTGGCTCAAGCCTACGCAGGCCCCGAGGGTCCTGCAAGCCGCTACAAGCATGGACTGCGGGCTGATCCTCGGGGCGGGTGCCGTGACTGTGAGATCGCGCACGCCGGGCGTGAGCTTGGCCCCGTAGAGTTGAGCACGCATGGAATTTCTTCTACACCTGTGGGATGAGATTGACGACCTCGCCGGCGCGTGTCGCCATCTCGCGACCTGCGCAGCGTCCGAAGCAGCCGCGCTGTCCGCTCCCCTCGTCGCCGCGGGTTCCGCCCTCGGCGTGTGGGTGTTGCTCCCGCAGTTCCGCCTGAACGCCGCACTGTTGGCCGGGACGGCCACCTTCTGGGGCGCCTACCGCCACTTGCTGCGATTCTAGTTTAATTGGCTGAAAGCGCCTGCGGCGCTTCTTCGTCTGTCGAAAGCGGCCTGCGGCCCTTTCGAGTCGCGAGCAAAAGGCGCGACTTTTGCTCGCTCAGCGAGCGCACCAAGTTGCTGTTTCCGACCCGCGGGTGAAAGGCGTGACTCCCTGTGCCGCTTAACCTGCTGTGCGGTGCCGCCTAACCATACAGCACGGGTCATCGCTTTTTAGCCTAGGGCGACTACCCGCGAATTGCATGCCGCTTTCAGCAGCCAACCCAGCATGCCGGTCCCGCCGCTTACGCTTGTGTGACAATAACACCTTGAAAGCCAGGGGCGGATCCCTACATCTGCGCCCTGGGGCGCAACTCAAGCGGATGGCGAGCATGTCGAGCCCGGAACAGACCTCCGAAAAGCAGACGCATGGCTTCCAGGCGGAAGTGCGCGAGCTGCTGAAGTTGATGATCCACTCCCTGTACAGCCACCGGGAGATCTTTCTCAGGGAGCTCATTTCCAACGCCTCCGACGCCAACGACCGGCTGCGCTTCGCCGCGATCGCCTCGCCCGAGCTGCTTGCCAAGGATCCGGAGCTCGAGATCCGGGTGGAGGCGGACCCGGCAGCAGGCACCATGACGATCCGCGACAACGGTATCGGGATGAG
>VBNY01000046.1 GCA_005877705.1 Gammaproteobacteria bacterium | reverse complement strand
AGCCACGTTGCACGCACCATAGCAAAAATGCGTGTCAAGTGAGAGTCTCACCGAGCGGGAGTCGCGGTCCGCGCGACCGGCCGCGCGGGATCGCGGATCCATTCGCTCCACGAGCCGGCGTAGAGGCGCGCCCCGGAGAGGCCGGCGATCTCCAGCGCGAGCAGGTTGTGGCACGCGGTCACGCCCGAGCCGCACATTGAAATCGCCCGTTCCGCCGGGACTTTGCGCAAGGTTGCCTGCCAGCGGCGGCGCAACTCCGGCGCGGGCAGAAACTCACCCGAAGCCTCGAGATTGCGCGCGAACGGGTGGTTGTGCGCGCCGGGGACGTGGCCCGCCACCGGGTCGATGGTTTCGTTCTCTCCCGCGAAGCGGTCTGCGGCACGAGCGTCCACTAACAACATTGCCTCCCCGGTTGCGAGCTCGCCCCGCGCGAGTGCACGCTCGAGCTCGGCCGTGGTGACCACCTGGTTGGCGGTCGGTAGAGCCACGAACCTGCGCGGTTGGCGCGTGGCAGGCTTGGCGTCGACCGGCAATCCCGCGCGCTGCCACGCCGCGAAACCGCCATTCAGTACCGCCACCCGCGAGTGGCCCATCCACCGGAGCAGCCACCACAAGCGCGCTGCGTACGCGCCATTGCCCTGATCGTAGGCGACGACCTGTACCTGCGCGTCGATGCCCCAACGGCCGAATGTCTCGGCGAGCGCGTTGATCTCGGGCAACGGATGCCGGCCGGTCGACGCCGCAACGGGTCCCGACAGATCCTCGTCGAGATGCGCGTACAGCGCATGCGGAATGTGCCCGGCCGCGTACGCGCTCGCACCCCATTGCGGCTGCGCGAGCTCGAAGCGGCAATCGAGAATGGCCCAGCTCGGATCGGTCAGGCGCGTGGCCAGCTGCGTCGGCTCGATCAGCGTCGTGTGCATGGCAGTCTCTTGTCGATACAATCAGTCGATTGTCAGGGGCGGTTATGGCGATCGACGTCTACTGGGCCAGCGGCAGTCCGTACGCATGGCGGGTGCTGCTCGCGCTCGAGTGCAAGCATCTGCCCTACACGGGCCACCTGCTGCAATTCTCCAAGCAGGAGCACAAGTCGCCGCAGATGCTCGCCCTCAATCCCCGCGGCAGGGTACCGGTCCTGAAGGACGGCGACTACGTCTGCTTCGAGTCACTGGCCGTCCTCTACTACCTTGACCTCAAGTATCCGGAGCCGCCGATCTTCGGGCGTACGCCCGAGGAAGCCGGCACGATCATGCGCGTCATCTGCGAGTACCAGGCGTACATCGAGCCGCATCTGATGAGCATCGTGGGCGGGGTCTTTCAGAAGAATGCGAACCTGCGCGGCGATGAGATCACGAAGGCCATGCACGCCGTGGCGAGCGAAGCGCGCACCATCGAGGCGCGTCTGTCCAAGTCGGACTGGGTCGTAGGCGAGAGCTTCTCGGCGGTCGACATGGTCATCTTTCCGGGCATCCAGCTGCTGCGGCGCGCTCTCGAGCGGCCCGAAGCGCGCGAGCTGTCGTCTCGCTTCATGCCGGTCGAGGTCAACTACCCGGCCCTGGGCCGCTGGCTCGCGCGTGTGGAAGCCCTGCCGGGCTACGTTCTGCCAATAAACTAGGAGCATCATGAGCAATCCCCAGGTTCACGTCGATTTCCCAGGGCGCATTCTCTTCATCGGCTTCGGCAGCATCGGCCAGGGCGTGCTGCCGCTCATCCTGCGGCACATCGGCATTGCACCGGAGCGCATCACGATCGTGACGGCAGAGGACAAGGGAAGCGAGGAGGCCGCGAAGTACGGGATCAAGTTCATCACCGAGCGGCTGACGCGTGAGAACTACCGCCGCGTGCTCAATCCGCTGCTCGGCCGCGGCGACTTCCTCGTGAACGTCTCGGTGGAAGTGTCGAGCATCGCGCTGATCAAGCTGTGCTGGGACAAGGGGGCGATGTATCTCGACACCTGCATCGAGCCCTGGCCGGGCGGCTACACCGACCCGACGGTGGCCGCCAGCCGCCGTACCAACTACGCGCTGCGCGAGGAGGCGCTCGCCCTTCGGCCCGGCAACGCTCGCGCCCCGACCGCAGTGCTCACGCACGGCGCCAACCCCGGGTTGGTTTCCCATCTGGTGAAGCAAGCGCTGCTCAACATCGCTGCCGACACGCAGGTGGATGCCGGTAAGCCGAGCTCGCGCTCGGACTGGGGGGAGCTGGCGCGCCGCCTCGGCGTCAAGGTGATCCACGTTGCCGAGCACGACACACAGGTCTCCAACGTTCCGAAGAAGCTCGGCGAGTTCGTCAACACGTGGTCTATCGATGGGTTCGTCAGCGAGGGCTCACAGCCGAGCGAGATGGGTTGGGGCACGCACGAGAGAAACTTCCCGCGCGATGGCAAGCGCCACGACTTCGGCTGCATGGCCGCGATCTACCTGATGCAGCCGGGTGCGGCAACGCGCGTGCGCACCTGGACCCCCCACGCCGGTTACTGCCATGGCTTCTGCATCACCCACGGCGAGTCGATCTCAATCGCGGATTACTACACGGTGCGCGACGGTGCGCAGGTCGTGTACCGGCCGACGGTGCACTACGCCTACCACCCGTGCGATTCCGCCGTGATCTCCGTGCACGAGCTCGCCGGCCGCAACTACGTGCAGCAGGAGCGCCAACGCATTCTCATGGACGACATCACCACCGGAATCGATGAGCTCGGGGTGCTGCTGGCCGGCCACAAGAGGAACGCCTACTGGTACGGTTCGCAGCTTTCGATCGAGGAAGCCCGCAAGCTCGCCCCCTACAACAACGCGACGAGCTTGCAGGTGACCGCGGCGGTGCTGTCGGGGATCATCTGGGCGATGGAGAACCCCAACTGCGGGGTGGTCGAGCCGGACGAGATGGACTTCCACCGCAACCTCGAGATCTGCATGCCGTATCTCGGGCCGGTCACCGGCCAGTACACTGACTGGACGCCGCTGCACGAGCGCGAGCGCCTGTTCCCCGAGGACATCGACAAGAGCGACCCCTGGCAGTTCAAGAACGTCAGAGTGATCTGGTAACCGGTTCAACGGTAATCAATAGCGGCGATCACGAAGGTGCGCAGCCCGCCGGGCAGCTCGATGGCGACCTCATCGTCCAGCCCCTTGCGCAGCAGCGCCCGCCCGAGCGGCGAGTCCATGCTGATGTAGCCGGGGGCCATGTCGAATTCGTCGGGCCCGACGATGCGGTATGCGGATTGCGCTCCGTCCTCGGACTCCAGCGACACCCACGCTCCGAAGAACACCCGGCTGGGATCGGTCGGTCGCTGATCGACGACATTCATGCCGTCAAGCCGCTTACGCAGGAAACGCACGCGGCGGTCGATCTCTCTCAAGCGGCGCTTGCCATAGGTGTATTCCGCGTTCTCGGAGCGGTCGCCCTGCGCCGCGGCTTCCGAGACTGCCTGCGTGACCTGCGGGCGCTCCACGCGCCACAGGCGTTCCAGCTCTTCGCGCAGGCGGCGTGCCCCCTCGGCGGTGATGTACTTGGAGCCGGGGGGCTGGGGCGGTCGAAATCGTGCCATCAGAGGCCCGCCTGGCCAATGGGCATCGGCTCCTTGGGGATTATGTTGCAACGCCTTTTACAAAAAACCGGATGTTCTGTGGAACATTTCACGGACGACCGCCGCGCACCGCTACTAACCTTACATCCGTGGCTACCAAGTATTACACCCACTTCGTCACCGCCAGCGCGCCGAGCGCCCCGAGCTCCAACGAGTGGAGCGGGGTGGTCGAGCTGAGGCACCCGCTGCAGAACATCAGCGGCACCCGCGAGCTGCGCTCGCTGCTGGCACAAAGTTTCGATCTGGACTCGGACGAGATCAAGATCCTCCACTGGGCCAGACTGCACTGATATCCCCTAGCGGACTTCCTTCCCTTCATCGAAAGTCCGCCTTCTGAACCCCAGGTCCTAAAAAAGCCTGGGGTTTTTTTTGATTGGCTGAAATGGCCTACGGCCATTTCAGCGAGCGCGCCTAGAGCTGTTTCGGGCACGCGGGGAAAAGGCGTGACTTTTCCCCGCGAATTACATGCCAGTTCCGGCGCCGGGTTGCTTTATCCTGTGCGCCGCCTTGAAGGGCGGCTTAGGACCGCCCATATAGCGGTCAGCTGATGCCGTCTCATGTACAGGAGAGCTCGATGCGTGCATGGTCCCTGGCCTTCGTGGCCGTTGCGGTGGTGGGGCTTTCCGGTTGCGGCTACAACAGGTTGCAGCAGCAGGACGAGAACGTGAAAGCCGCGTGGTCCGAGGTCGTGAACCAGTATCAGCGCCGCGCCGATCTGATCCCCAACCTCGTCAACACCGTGAAGGGATACGCCGCCCAGGAGCAGCAGGTGCTGATCGGTGTGACCGAGGCGCGCGCCCGGGCGAGCTCGATCCAGGTCACCCCCGAGGTGCTGAACAACCCGGAGCAGTTCGCGAAGTTCCAGGCGGCCCAGGGTCAGCTTACCCAGGCACTGAAGAGCCTAATGGTGGTCGCCGAGGCGTATCCGCAATTGAAGTCGGACGCCAACTTCCGGGATCTGCAGGCGCAGCTCGAGGGCACGGAGAATCGCATTACGGTCGCGCGCAACCGCTACATCGACGCCGTGCGCGGCTACAACACGACCGTGCGCTCCTTCCCGACGAATCTGACGGCAAAGATCTTCGATTTCCAGGTGAAGCCGAACTTCACCGTCGCCAACGAGCAGGCCATCGCCGCCGCGCCGGCGGTCGACTTCGGCAATACGCGCCCCGCGCCGGCACCGCAATCGGGCGCCTCCGCTCAGCCGGCCGCGCCGACCCCGCCTGCGCAGCCCGCCTCAAAATGACGGCTCCATGAGTGCCTCAGCCGGCCGCAGTCCCGCCCGATCCTGGGCGCGGCTCGCGCTGCCGTGGCTGCTGCTGGGCCTGTGCGCGAGTGCCCTCGCGCAGTCGTTGCAGCCGATCCCTGAACTCGAGTCGCGCGTCACCGATCTCACCGGCACCCTGACGGCGGAGCAGCAGACGGCGCTCGAGCGCAAGCTGGCCGCTTTCGAGGCGCGCAAGGGCTCGCAGCTCGCGCTCCTCATCGTGCCCACGACCCAGCCGGAGGAAATCGAGCAGTACTCCATCAGAGTGGTTGAAAAGTGGAAGCTCGGCCGTCGCAAGGTCGACGACGGCGCGTTGCTGATCATCGCCAAGAGCGATCGGACGCTGCGCATCGAAGTGGGCTACGGGCTGGAGGGCGTCCTCACCGATGCGACGTCGAATCGCATCATCTCCGAGACGATCACACCCCTGCTCCGTACGGGCGACTTCTACGGTGGCATCAACGCCGGCTTCGATCAGATGATGCGAGTGATCGACGGTGAGCCCCTGCCCGCGCCGGATCATCGCTGGCAGGGGGGCCGATCCCCCGCCGGGCATGGCGGGTTCCCCGCCTTGTTCTTGGCCGTCGTGGCCGGCTCGTTCGTGCTGCAGGCACTGTTCGGCCGCGCTCTGGGCTCCCTCATCACGGGCGCCGGCGCCGGTCTGCTCGTATGGATCGCGGGCTACGCCCTATTACTGGCCCTGCTGGCGGCAGCAGGCGCTCTGGTGTTCTCCATGCTGTCGGGCCTGTCCGGAGGGCGCGGTTGGTCGAGCTATCCGCGCGCGGGCTGGGGCGGCTTCGGGGGAGGCGGCTTGGGCGGCGGCGGTTTCGGCGGCGGTGGGGGCTTCAGCGGCGGCGGCGGTGGGTTCGGCGGCGGCGGCGCCTCCGGACGATGGTAGAGACTTTCATGAAGCTCATGCGCCTGGCGCGTCACCTGTTCGCTCTGCGTTGGAGCACACGCCGTCATTTCACGCCTCGGGTTCGCCAAGCCATCGAAGCGGCGGTGCGCGAAGCCGAATCGCGCCACGCCGGCGAGATCCGGTTCGTCGTGGAGACGGCTTTCGACGTCGTGGAGCTGTGGCACGATCTGTCCCCCCGGCAGCGGGCCGTGCAGCTGTTCGGGCAACTGGGCGTATGGGACACGGCCCACAACAACGGCGTGCTCATCTACGTGCTGATGGCGGATCGCGTGGTGGAGATAGTGGCGGATCGCGGCATTGCCGAGCGGGTCGCGCAATCGGAATGGGACGAGGTGTGTCGCCAGATGGAGCTGCACTATCGCGAGGGTCGGTTCGGCGAGGGCTCCGTTGCCGGTATCCACCACGTGGGCCGGCTGCTGGCGAGCCATTTCCCGCCTGTGGCTGAGGGCAAGGACGAGCTTCCGAACCAGCCTGTCCTGCTGTAGCGGATCATCGACAGTGAAGGGGTCCCTCCGAGATGTCATAATTCCTCGACCATGAAGAGGTACCCGGTCCGGGCCGCCGTAGCGGCCTCCATCTGCCTGTTCGCCGCGGCCTGCTCGCTGCTGCACGTGGAGAAGCGTCCGCCCCCGCCTCCGCCCCAGCCGCTGGCGCCCAGCGAAGCGGAGCCGAGTGCAACCCAGCGATTCGAGCTCGCTCCGGGTGAGGATCTCGTCGGAGTGGTGCAGGTCGTCACGAGCACCAAAGAGGACACCCTTACCGACATCGCACGCCGCTTCAATGTCGGTTACGAGGAAATCGTCCGCGCCAACCCCAAGGTCGATCCGTGGTTGCCGGGCGCCGGCCGGCCAATCGTGGTGCCCTCGCAGTTCATCCTGCCGAACGCGCCCCGCCAGGGGATCGTGATCAACATCGCCGCCATGCGGCTGTTCTATTTCCCGCCTCACAAGCCCGGCGAGCCGCAAGTGGTGCTGACTCACCCCATCGGTATCGGCAAGGTGGGCTGGGCCACCCCGGAAGGGGTCACGAAGATCGTCCGGCGACAGCAAGACCCGACCTGGCGCGTGCCCGTCTCGGTGCTCAAGGAGCATCGCGAGAACGGCGAGGAGCTCGAGCGCGTGATCGGTCCCGGGCCCGACAACCCGCTGGGAAAATACGCGTTCTACCTCGAGTGGCCGAGTTATCTGATTCACGGCACCAACAAGCCCGCCGGTGTGGGCCTGCGCTCGAGCCACGGGTGCATTCGTCTGTATCCCGAGGACATCCAGCAGCTGTATGAGATGGTGCCGCTCGGCACGCAGGTGCGCGTGGTCAACCAGCCATTCGCGTTCGGCTGGCATGACGGGAACCTCTACCTGCAGGCGCTCGATGTCCTGGAGGACGATCCGCGCGACTGGAAGAATGCGCAGCGCAAGCTGTTGACGAAGTCGCTGGCGGCCAGCCTGCAGAAGCAGCTGAAGTCGCACGGCGAGCAGCTCAACTGGGACCTGGTCTCGAGCCTGGCGCACGCCCCGCGCGGCGTGCCGGTGCCGGTCTCGATGGCCGATGCGAGCCTGGAGCAGATTCTGGCGGCCGCGCCCCGGGTGCAGAACCGACTCCCTGAGGGGTCCTCCTGGGACGGCCAGACGGATCTGCCGATGGACGAGGGCACCTTCCGGCAGATGCTGTCGGAGATCGAGCCGTCCGCGCCGGATGCCCCGAGCGCGCCCGCGAGTGGCACGACTCGGCCCCCGGGCAGCGCGCCGAACACGCCGCCGACCGGCGGTACGCCAACCCCCGCGCCCGCGCCACCTGGACCGGACACGACCTCCAGGACATCCGTGGTATCCAAGACCACCAGTTAGGCGCTAGCCTTAATCCGGTCCCGCCCAGCCGAGGTGTCGGAAACGATGGCCCCGCTTTCACAGTGGCTGCAGCTCATGCTCGCGGAGATCGCCCGCAAACGCGAGGATCTCGAGCGCGCCCGTGAAGAAGCGGCACGACGGGAATCCGAAGCGCGGGCGAGCGCGCTCTCATCCCAACGGGAAGCGCGCGAGGCGCGCGTCACGCCCGCGCGCGGAGATTCCGACGACCCCTCGACGCCTGCTGTGCTAGAGTCGGACCGCACTTACGGGTAGGGGATGCAGAGGGTCTTTAGTGGCCGACAGGGGCGCGCCCGGCGCACAACTAGCAGAACAACCTCGCACCGCTCGCGCGATCGACCGTCTCCCAACCGGGATCGTCGCCTTCGTGGGCCGGGCTCTCAAGGGGCCCGTCAATCACCCCGTGTCAGTGGCGAGCTTCGCAGAGTTCCAACAGCTCTTTGGCGGCCTCTGGCAGCCAGCCACGCTTTCCTACGCTGTCGAGCAGTTCTTCGAGAACGGCGGGCGCAAAGCGCTCATCGTGCGCGT
>VBNY01000045.1:9720-12781 GCA_005877705.1 Gammaproteobacteria bacterium | reverse complement strand
GCGCTCTGCATCCCGCCGGTGCTGGTCGCGGCCGCGCAAAGCTCGCCGGCGCCTTTGAGCGAATTGCTCCATTCACACTGATCGCGATTCGGGCCCACCGCAATCCCCGTGCAGTCCGCGGGCTGGGTATCGCCGGTCCCGAGTGCGCTTGCGGTGACGTAGCTGGCGACCTGAGCGCGGTTGGCGTTCATGCGCTCGACCATCTCGGTCAATGTCAGAACCGCCTGGGCCCGCTGGTAGGACTCCAGTTCGGCGAGGCTCATTTTGCTCTGCAGGCCGGCAACGCCCAGCAGCCCGAAGGCAAGGATCAGGAGCGTGACCAGCACTTCGACGAGCGAGGTGCCGTGTGCGAGCGCTAAGGGTTGAGCTCTCAGCATGTCGAGGCCGGTTTCATGTAGGGACGGCCGCCGAGGTCGACCGATACGCACTGATAGAGCGTCGTGCTGCCGCTCGCCGTCGAGATCACGAACACGGGCGCGACCGTCCCTGCCGGCAGACGACCGGAAGACGAGTAGGTCACAGAGTTTGGACCGTTGACGGTCACGCCCTGGGCGGCGCCGCGATTGTCCAGCGCCACGCCGTTGGGGTCGGACATCTGCCAGCCGTTGCCCCAGCCGCCGGCGGCGGGATTGAGGGTGACGTTGCCGTTGAGCGTAATCGCTTGCGACCGCGTCTTGGCGAGCGTGGCGTAGAGCACGGAGGCGTAGGTCTTCGCCCGCTGGCTCGCGATCAGACCGGAGAAGGAGGGTACGGCCACCGCCGACAGAAGAGCGGCAATGGCGACGGTCACCATCAGCTCGGCCATGGTGAACCCCGCCGCGCGACACCTTGTGGCGCGTGGCTGGTGGCGGGCTGCTCGTCCAATGATTGTAATGCTCATGATGCTCACCACACGCCGACGGGCTGCTTGTTGCCCAGGTTGTCGATGATCACGGTGTAGTCACCCGCCTGCGTCGTGCCTGACTTCGGCGCCGCAGTGGCGGTGAAACCGGTGGGCGGCCCTGCAGTGACGTTGATCGTGATCGCGCTGTAGAAGGTCTGCACGTCGCTCGGGGCGGTCATGTTGAGCGTGGCGAGATCGGGTGCGTAGGCGCTCTGGTCGAGCAGATACTGCTGCTCCCGTTGTGCGAGATCCATCAGTAGGCGATCGCGGCCAGGATGGCGACAATGGCGACGGTCACCATCAGCTCGACCAAGGTAAAGCCGCGGCCCATCGCCGCAGGTGCTTCATCGCCGAGTTTCAACTTGCTCATGTCAACATCTCTCGCGGACCGTACGTGGTCTCGTCGCGGCAAAATGGTATTGGAGTCGGCAACTTACCTGCGGACCCTCCTCACATATCGCGCAGTCGCAACGTGCGAAGTGGCACAAATCCGACAAGCGTCGGCAGACGGTCGATAGACGGTCGATGTCTACCGGGACGTAACGCTCACAAAGGTTGCGTTATGTCCAGCCGGCGGGATCGAGCCCGTAGAGGCCCTGCAGCTTGCGATACAGATGCGGATGCCGCTCGCGGATCTGCCGCGGGGCTTCGAAGAAGGTCTCGGTCGCAACGGCGAAGAATTCCTCGGGCCGCTCGGCGGCATAGGGATCGATGAGGGTGGCCTCGCCGCGGTCAACGGCGGCGCACAACGCGGCATATTCGCGCTCGAGGACCGCGTGCCAGCTTCCAGGCGTGGGGTGCTTGGCAGTCGGCGCAGTCAGCGCGCCGCCGACGCTGTGATCGAGATAGTGCGCAAACTCGTGCAACACCACGTTGTAAGGCTCGTCGGCGCCGCCGCTCTCCAGCACGTCACGCCAGGACAGGACGATACGCGAGGCCTCGAAGGCCTGACCCGAAAGCACACGCGCGCCTTCCGTGACCACTCCGGCCTCGTCCTCGTCGGCCTCCTCGACCACGAATTCATCGGGATATACGAGCACGCTGCGCAGCGAGTCATAGGCGCGCGGGCCAAGGCCGGCGGCCAGCAGGCACGCCTGGATCGAGATGGTGAGCCGCATCTCGTCGGTGATTTCGAGCCCCTGACAACCGATGAACTCCACGTCGGCCAGGAATCCGCGCACCAGCGGCTCGAGGCGCAAGCGCAGGTCGGCCGGCATGCGTCCATAAAGAGGCACCCTTTGCGCGAGGAGCGAGCGCCACTGCGGCGGAAACGGCTGGCTCACCTCGAGAACGCGACGGCGTGCGCGCAGCGTATAGGCGAGCAATACGGCCGCAAGCGCCGTGAGCGCTGCGCCGATCGCGACCACCAGCGGCCCGTCAGACTCGGTCACGGCGCGCGGCTTACGCTCATGTGCGCTACGGCGCGCTCGAATCCGCCAACCTGCGCCGCCTGTAGCTCGCTCGCCGTGAGTCCGTAGCGCAGCTCAGCGTACTGTCTGAGCAGCGAGCCCACGGTCTGCCCCAAGTCCGGGCGACGCTCGGCGACCGCATCCGCATAGGCCAGTGGTCCCTGATGCGCAGCGCGCGGCAGTCCGATTCGAGCAAGCTTGCGGCCCAGACGCGTGTAGGCGCGGGCGAGCCGGTCGGGGCGCGGGCCGGGTGCGCTGCGACCGACGTGCCAGGCGATCCAGCCGAGCCACCCGAGCAGCGCCAGCACGAATGCCCAGCCGAGGTGGCGCAGGTCGGGCGTGTTGATCCCGAGGGACGCAAGCAGATCGAGCTGCGTCTGGTAGTCAAACTTCACCACCTGATCGTTCCACCAGGCATTCAGCGCATCCCAGCGTTGCAACCAGTCGGTCAGCCAGGCGGATGAGCGCACCAGGCGCATGGGGGCCGAGAGTGCCTCCGGCAGCAGATCCAGAATGCCTCGCTGCAGCCGCTCCGGCTCCACCACGCCCGTCGGATCGACGCGCGTCCAACCGCGATCCTGCAACCACACTTCCGCCCAGGCATGCGCATCCGACTGGCGCACCACGAAGTAGCCGCCGATGGGATTCCACTCGCCCCCGAGGTAGCCTGTGACCACGCGCGCCGGCACGCCTCCCGCGCGCATCAGCGTGACGAACGCCGACGCGTAGTGACCGCAGAAGCCGCTGCGGGTGTTGAAGAGAAAATCAT
>VBNY01000045.1:0-9691 GCA_005877705.1 Gammaproteobacteria bacterium | reverse complement strand
CGAATCCGCCGGTGCCGAGGAACTCCAGCGCCGCCTGTACGAACGCGGTGTCCGAGCCCGCGCGCTCGCGCAGCTCGTGTGCCAGGTCGAGCGAGCGTGGATTGCGGGGTGGCAGGGCGGTGTCGCGTCGCCGGCTGAGCGCGGACAGCGGTTCTGTCGAGCGCGTCCTCGTATGTGAGAGTGCATCGTAGCTCGTCGGCTGCGCGACCGGGTCGTTGGCGATCAGTTGATAGTCATCGGTGAGGACTACCTTCGGATCGGGCGCTCGGTCGGGGGTGTCGAGCGAGAACCACCAGCGCTGCTGGCTGGGCTCGAGCGCGACACGGTAGCTATAGGCCGGACCGAGACCCTGGAGCCGCTGCCGCGGATAGAGGTCGGGTTCGCGGCTCCAGGTGGAGCCGTCGAAGCGGTGCAGGACGGGGCCGCGCCAATACCGTTCCTGCGGCGGCGGCGGCGCGCCGGCGAACTTCACGCGAAAGGCGATCTCATAGGAGGCTGTGAGCTGCGCGATGCTCCCCGGACTCATCGTGTCGCCGAGACCCGTCAGGGCTTCCTCGGAGCGCGGCAAGGCCCAGAAGGCCCCCGGCAATCGCGGGAAGAACAGGAACAGCGCGAGCGCCAGCGGCATTGCGAGCAGTAGAGTGCGTGCCGCGAGATGCAGCGCCGTGCGGGTGTCCAAGCTGCCCGATGCCGCAACGGCCGCCGGGGTGCGCGACGTGTAGGCGACGACGGCAAGGGCGGAACAACACAACCACGTGTGCAGCAGATACAGCGGCGCCCTCGCGAGACTCTGCCGGTCCAGACAGGCCGCCAACAGCAGGAACAGGCCAGCGCCGACCACGACGTATTGGTCGCGCTGCCTGCGCGTCTCGAGCAGCTTCACGGCCGACATCAGAATCAGCAGTGCCGTGCCGGCGCTCAGGCCATTGAGAGTGCGAAATCTCGCGAACACGGCGCCGATGAGTGCCACGGCCAGCAAGGTGCGCACGGCGCTGCGCGGCAGCCCGATGGGGCGGACGGCGGCGGCGAGGCGCCACGCGACCAATAGCAGCGCCGCGATGGGCACCCAGGGAGGAACCCGGTCGAGATGCAACACAACGCCGGCGGCAAAAGCCGCCGCCGCCCACACGAGTGGTCGCAGGGGCTCCCGTTCAAGCGCCGCGGGATCGCGCACCGCCGCCACCCTGCTTGCCGTCCCCAATATCGAGCCCGTGGAGCGCGAGCGCCGCGAGACACCGGTGCCGGTGCTCGGGCCCACGGTCGGCCGCGACATGAACGCCCGGCAACTCGAGCCCGTAGCGCTCGCCGCGCGCCGCGGCATCGACGACCCAGCGTGCGAGCTGCTCCAGGCGCGCTTCCGTCTCCAGATTCGTGAGCCGCCCGAAATCGAAGATGCGCATCTCGGAGCCCACCGAGTTGTACTCCTTCACGAGCAGCGGAGCCTGGCGAGCATAGGCCTTCCAGTCGACCTGGCGCGGGGAATCCCCGTCGCGAAACAGCCGCAGCCCCAGCCACTCATCCGTTCCGGCGGCGCCCCGCGGGCGCGCGCCGGGCTTGAGCCCGCTTTCCTCGGGCATGGGCAGCGAGCCGCAGGCTCGCGGGTAGACCAGCATTTCGATTGGCGCGTGCACCCAGGTCCAGGCTCGAAACAAGCCGAAAGGATGCGTCGTTGCCAACAGCAGCCGGTCAACGCGCACGATGCCGCGCGCGGGCGCCTGCACGGGCAGCTCGACACCCTGGCTTGCAAGCGCCGCGACATCGGCGGCCGACGTGGCCTCGTCCGACACGCCCGCCTCGATGCGGTACCGTGTCATCGAAGCGGGGTTCTCCAGCGTGAGGTGCAGGGTGCCGCTGCGGCGGGCGAAAGTCGGGGGTGCCGCGGCGGCCAGCAGGCTGATGCCAAGCAGGTTGCGGTGGCACTGGTGCATCGTGACCAGCGCGAACCCCCCGAGCAGGAACGTGAGGAACAGGGCGAGGCTGTTGCCGTAGTTCAGACCCGCGACGAGCATGAAGCACAGCAACAGAGCGAACCCCAGTCCCGCGCGCGTAGGGAGGATATACAGCCGGCGGCGCTGCAGCGTCAGCGGCACCGTATCGGATCCCTGCCGGCGTCGGACCCAGGCCGCCAGCCGGCGGCGAAGCAAGCCTCTCATGGGATGGATTTCGCGGCGGGGCTCAGGGTGGAATGGGCACCGCGAGGATGAGTTCGCGGGCGATGGCCTGACCGTCATCGGAGCCCGCAGGGTCGCGGCGCTCCAGTCGGTGTGCCACCACGGCAGGCAGCACCGCCTGAACGTCTTCGGGAAGCACCGCCCTGCGCCCCGCGAGATAGGCCCAGGCCTGCGCAGCCCGGATCAAGCCCTGCCCCGCTCGCGGCGACAGACCGAGCTTCAAGTCCGAGCGGTCACGCGTGCGCGCAATCAGTGCCTGAGCGTAGTCGAGCAACGCATCCGACACGTGCACCGTGCGCACATCGTGCTGGACGCGGATCACAGCCTCAGGAGTCAGGGCGGGTGGGAGGTGGGGCAGCAGGTCACGCCGCTCCCCACTGCGCAGCAGCTCGCGTTCGTGCTCTGCGTCGGGATAGCCGAGTGTCACGCGCATGAGGAAGCGGTCGAGCTGTGATTCGGGCAAGGAGAAGGTGCCGAGCTGCTCGTGCGGGTTCTGGGTCGCGACCACGAAGAACGGTTCCGGCAGCCGGTAAGTCGTGATGTCCACGCTCACCTGGCGCTCCTCCATCGCCTCGAGCAGCGCGCTCTGCGTCCGCGGGCTCGCGCGGTTCACTTCATCCGCCAGCAGCAGCTGAGTGAAGATCGGACCCTGGCGGAAATTGAACTGCTGGTGGGCGCGGTCGAAGATCGACACACCGATGATGTCTGAGGGCAGCAGATCGCTCGTGAACTGCACGCGCTGCCAGGCGAGGCCGAGCACGTGGGCGAGCGCGTGAGCCAAGGTCGTCTTGCCCACTCCAGGGACGTCCTCGATCAACAGGTGCCCGCGGGCCAGCAGGCAGGCAAGGCACAATCTAACTTGCGCCGGTTTGCCGAGAATGATGGTCTCGAGCGTCTGCACTGCACGCTGCAGGGCGAGCGCGGCGGAGTCGGGGTCCATCGCGGCTGCCGCGTTCACGGCTCGAGCAACCCGCGCACGCGCTCGAGCTGCGCGGTGAGGCCGGCGGCCGAGCGCTCGAGCTCGGCTAGGCGCTCACGTTCGGTCGCCACGACGGCAGGGGGCGCGTTGCGCACGAAGCTCTCGTTGGCGAGCTTGGCGCGCGTGCGGGCCAGGTCCTGCTGAGCTTTGCCGAGCAGCTTGCCGAGCCGTTCCACCTCCGCCGCAGCGTCGATGAGCCCCGCCATGGGCACGAGAATCGTGAGCTCGCCGAGCAGCGCGGCGGCCGATTGCGGAGTGGGCGCGTCGGAATCGACCACCGTGACACTGTCGAGGCTGGCGAGGCGTTCGAGATAGGCGCGATGGCGCTCGGTGTATGCCCGATCCTGCGCCGATGCGCCCTTGAGCAGCACCGCGATGCGTTTGGAGGGATTGACGTTCAGCTCGCCTCGGATCTGACGCACGGCGAGGATGAAAGCCTGGATCCACCCGACCTCGCGTTCCGCCGGCTCGTCCGGCGGAAAATCCTCGGGCAGCGGATAACACTCCAGCATGACGCTCGGGCCCGACCGGCCCGCGAGCGGGGCGGCGCGTTGCCAGATCTCCTCGGTGATGAACGGCATCAGCGGGTGCAGCGCGCGCTGTAGAGCCTCGAGGGTCTCGACCAGCGTACGGCGCGTGCCGCGCTTGGCGGCAGCGGATGCGCTTTCCGACTGCAATACCGGTTTGGTGAGCTCCAAATACCAGTCGCAGAACTCATACCAGGTGAACTCGTAAAGCGCCGTCGCGGCGTAGTCGAACCGATACTCGCGCAACGCCGCCTCCACCGTGGCCACCGTCCGGCCGAAGCGCGAGCGGATCCAGCGGTCCGCCACCGACAGCTCCACAGGCCCGCTGTCCGCGCCCGGCGCGCTGCCGTCGAGTGAGCCGGTGACGAAGCGCGCCGCATTCCACAGCTTGTTGCAGAAGTTGCGGTAACCCGCGACACGTGCCAGATCGAAGCGGATGTCGCGGCTCGGGGAGGCGAGGGCGGCGAAGGTGAAGCGCAACGCGTCCGTGCCGTGCGGGGCGATGCCCTCGGGGTACTGCTTGCGGGTTGCTCTCTCGATGGCCGGCGCGAGCTGCGGTCGCATGAGGCCGCTGGTGCGTTTCGCGACGAGCGCTTCGAGCTCGATGCCATCCACGATATCCAGCGGGTCGAGCACGTTGCCCTTGGACTTCGACATCTTCTCGCCGTGCTCGTCACGGATGAGTCCGGTGATGTAGACCTCGCGGAAGGGGACATCGCCCGCGAACTTCAGCCCCATCATCAGCATGCGCGCGACCCAGAAGAAGATGATGTCAAAGCCGGTCACCAGCACGCTGGTCGGATAGAACCTCGCGAGCTCGGGCGTCCTGTCCGGCCAGCCGAGCGTGGAGAACGGCCACAGCGCGGAGGAAAACCAGGTGTCGAGGACGTCCTCGTCCTGGCGCAAGGGCACGTTCGCCGCGAGGCCGTGCCCGGCGCGCACCTCGGATTCACTGCGCCCAACGTAGACATTGCCCTGCGGGTCGTACCAGGCGGGGATGCGATGTCCCCACCACAGCTGGCGGCTCACGCACCAGTCCTTGATGTTGCGCATCCATTCGAAATACGTCTTCGCCCAGTTGTCCGGCACGAAACGCGTGCGGCCCGCTTCCACGGCGGCGATGGCGGGCGCGGCGAGGGGCGCGATGTTCACGAACCACTGATCGGTGAGGTAGGGCTCGAGCACCGCGCCACTGCGGTCGCCGCGCGGCACCGTCAGTTTGTGCTTCTCGGTGCGTGCGATGAGGCCCGCCGCCTCGAGCTCGGCGAGCACACGCTTGCGCGCCTCGAAGCGGTCGAGACCGCGGAAGCGCTCCGGCACGTTGGCGTTGAGTGTGGCGCGCGGCGTGAAGATGTTGATCGGCGCCAGACCGTGCCGCAGCCCGATCTCATAGTCGTTGAAATCGTGGGCGGGTGTGACCTTGAGGCTCCCCGAGCCGAAGGCCGGATCGACGTACGGGTCGGCGATGATCGGGATCGCGCGCTCGGCGAGGGGCAGGCGCACGGTCTTGCCGATGAGATGGCGGTAGCGCTCGTCCTTGGGGTTCACTGCCACGGCGGCATCGCCCAGCATCGTTTCCGGGCGCGTGGTAGCCACCACGACGTGCCCAGAACCGTCTTGCAGCGGGTAACACAAGTGCCAGAGATGGCCTTCTTCCTCCTCGCCCTCCACTTCGAGGTCGGACACGGCGGTGAGCAGCACGGGGTCCCAGTTGACGAGACGCTTACCGCGGTAGATCAGGCCCTCCGCGTGGAGGCGCACGAAGACCTCGCTGACGGCGCGTGACAGCGCCGGGTCCATCGTGAAGCGATCGCGGGACCAGTCGACGGAATCGCCGAGGCGGCGCATCTGCGCGGCGATGGTGTTGCCCGAGTGCTGCTTCCACTGCCAGATGCGCTCGACGAAGGCTTCGCGGGTGAGGTCGGTGCGTTTCTGGCCCTGCGCATTCAGCTGGCGCTCCACCACCATCTGCGTCGCGATTCCCGCGTGGTCCGTACCCGGCTGCCACAGGGTGTCGTAGCCGCGCATGCGGTGATAGCGTGTGAGCGTGTCCATGAGCGTGTGCTGGAACGCGTGCCCCATGTGGAGCGTCCCGGTCACATTCGGCGGGGGAATCACGATGCAATACGGCTGTCCCCGCCCGGCGGGCGCGAACCAGCCGTGAGACTCCCAGTGCTGGTAGATGCGCCGCTCGATGTCGTGGGGCGCATACACTTTTTCCATCGATAACGGCGTGGCGGCAGCGGACATCGAGCGATTATAGCGGTACCGGTCCGGGCCACACGGACCGCAAGGCCTACTCGCCGCGGATGTTATGCGAGGCAGGCTGCAGCCCCAGCTCGCGATACGTTTTGAAACGCGCCCGGCCGGCTCGGCGGCGCGCGTCGTCCCCGTCGATGACCTCGGCGACGCGCTGTGTCTGTGCCAGGCAGGGCGGCACCTCCGCGGCAAGATTGATGAGGATGTCGACGCTGCGCGACGGCGCCATGCCCGCGCTCAACAACACCGGCGCCTCGAGCGCGGAAGCCGCCGCACTCAGCAGCTCGTGCGGCACGAAGCTGCCGTCGCTGAAGGTCCAGAGCATCTCATCGAAGATCCTGAGCTCCTCGGGGTCGGTGTGCCACACGAGCACGCTTTGAGAGGCGAGGTAGGCTTTCTCCGCGAGCCTGCACGCGAGCTTCAGGCGTGCGGCGGCGGATGGCTCATCGAGCACGTAGAAGTCGACTCGCAGACTGCGCGTCTCAGCGTTCGCCGCGACGAGACTGGACGTGTCGCTACCCTCGGTCATCGGTCGCACCGTGCCTTCAGAGCGCGGCGCGATGGATGAGAAAGTCCCGCCCTGGTAAGCGGTCCCCGCGACGTCCAGATGCGCCCACTTCAGTCCCTGCGTGAATTTGCCGAGGAACGCGGCCGCCGTGATGGCGCCGCCCTCGCGGCCGCCGATATTCGCGAAATCCGCAAAGTTGCTCTTCAGCTGCTCCGCGTACTCCTCGGTGAGGGGCAGCTGCCAGGCGCGATCGTCGGCGCGCACTCCGGCCTCGATGAGCTCCCGGATGAGCGCATCGTCGGTGCCCATGACGCCCGAGTGATGGTGTCCGAGCGCCACGACGCACGCCCCGGTAAGCGTGGCGACATCCACGACCGCGGCTGGGTGGAACCTGCGGGCGTAGTGCAGCGCATCGCTGAGGATGAGCCGGCCCTCCGCGTCGGTGTTGAGAATCTCGACCGTCTGGCCGGAGGCGCTGGTGGCGATGTCGCCCGGCTTCACGGCCTTGCCGCCCGGCATGTTCTCCACCGCCGCGACGAGCCCGACGACGCGCAACGGCAGACGCAGCTGCGCGACCAGGCTCATGGAGGCGATGACCGCGGCGGCGCCGCTCATGTCGAATTTCATCTCATCCATGGCCGGCGGGTCCTTGAGCGAGATGCCGCCGGTGTCGAACGTGACGCCCTTGCCGACCAGCACGATGGACGACTTGTCGCTCTTGCCGCCGCGGTGCTCCAGCACGATGAACCTCGGCGGTTGATGGCTACCCTGGGCGACGGCCAACAGGCAGCCCATCTTCTCGCGGCGGATGGCGGCTTCATCCAGCACCTGTACGCGCAGGGAGCCGTGACGCTTGGCGAGCGCGCGCGCCTGCTCGGCCAGGTAGATCGGCGTGCACACATTGGCAGGCAGATTGGCCAGATCGCGCTGCACCTTCGTAGCGGCGGAGATCGCAGCCCCGTGCCCGAGGCCCCGCTCGGCGGCCTCCGCCCCGCTCTTGCGCACCGGGCCTGCCAGTACCCTCTCCAGGGCGGGCGGCTTGAGTTTCTTGGCCGTTTTCAGGTCATTGACGCGATACAGGGTCGAGCCGGCGATCTCGGCCACCGCCCTGCCGAAGTAGTAGTCGTCGAGGTCCTTCGTATTCGGGCGATCGATGGCAACGGCGGCGCTCGCGATGCGCGTGCGAACGAGCGCCCCTGCCGCCGCGGACCAGGCTTTGCGCCAGCTCTTGCGCCCGAAGCTCTTCTTCGGCCCGAGGCCGGTCAGCAGCACTCGCCCTGCCGCGATGCCCGCAATGTCCGGCAGCAGCAGGGTGTCGCCTGCGTGGCCGGGGAAATCCCCTTGCGAGAGCAGTTTCTTCAGGCGCCCGCCGGCGGCGGAGTCGACGCTGTGCGCCTCTTCGGTCAACTCGCCTTCTTCGAAGACGCCCACGACCAGGCAGTCCACGGCGAGTGTTGTTACTCCCTTGGTCCATACCTCGAATTGCATTCGTTCTTACCCCTTTTCCCCTGATCTTGGCGGGCGCATGCCTTTGCCGCGGTGCGCAAAACCGTTTGAGGCGCGGAAGCGTCTGATTTACCTTAGTCGCCGCGTCAGCACCCTTACTTACTTTGGTGTTGATTGAAGCATGCGGTGGAAAGCAGTGACAGGCCATCGGTTGGGGAAGATCCTCGGGCGCTACGTTTTGCGCGAAGTCGCACTCGCCTGGCTCGTGGTGACGGGCGTGCTGCTGCTCATCCTGCTGGCGAATCAGGTCGCGGGCGTGCTGGAGCGCGCCGCGCTGAACCAGTATCCGCAAAGCGTTGTGCTCGAGCTCATCTGGCTCGGAGCGCTGCAGAATCTGAGCGTGCTGGTGCCCGTGGGCCTGCTTCTCGGCGTCGTGCTCGCCTTCGGCAGACTGTACCACGACAGCGAAATGGCCGCCGCACTGGCCTGCGGCGTGGCGCCGGCGAATATCTACCTGTCCGTCGGGCTGCTCGCCGGCCTTGTTGCTTCGGGGTTGGCGTGGCTCACCCTGGTGCTGGCGCCGGAGGCCACGGCGCGCGCCCTGACGCTGCGCAACGCGGCGGTGCGTGCCGGCCAATTCGCACCGATAGCGCCCGGCAAGTTCCGTACCTTCGGGGGTGGCAGCGCCGTCGTGTACGCCGAGGATGTNNCCGGACGGGCGCGCCACGCCGTCACGCCCGATGGGATGACGCACACCATCGCTCTGTATAACGGGGAGCGTTTCGAGGGAGTGCCGGGCAGCGCGGAGTTCCGCATCGTGCGCTTTGCGGAGCATGTCGTGCCGGTACAGGTGCCGGTGCTCGCCGACGTCGTGAAGAATCTCGAGGGCCAGCCGACCTTCGCACTGCTCGACTCGAGCGATCCCGAGCGGCGGGCCGAGCTGCACTGGCGGATCGCGTTGCCCACCATGTGCATCGTGCTGGCGCTGCTCGCCGTCCCGCTGGCGCGCCTCAGGCCGCGGCAGGGCCGCTACGCCCGCATCTGGGTCGCGGTCGTGATCTACTTCGTGTATTCCAACCTCATCTCGGCCGGCAAGGTGTGGATCGCGCGCGGTACGATTCCGCAAGCCCTCGGCTTGTGGTGGACTCACGCCGTGGTGGTGTTGCTCGCGCTTGCCGTGATCACCGGTCCCGGACTGGCCGCCAGGCTGCGTTACGCCATGCGTCGCCTATGACCGTACTCGACCGCTATATCGTGCGCACGATCCTGGGCTCCGTGCTGCTCGTGACCATGGTGCTGCTGGTGCTCGGGGCGCTGTTCGTGTTCATTGATCAGCAGGACGACATCGGCGTGGGCCACTATACGGCCGTCAGCGCCCTGTGGTTCACGCTCCTCAACCTGCCGCAGCAGGCGTACGAGCTGCTGCCCATCACGGTGCTCATCGGCTCGCTGCTGGGCCTCGGCTCGCTGGCGCGCGGCAGCGAGCTGACAGTGGTGCGCGCGAGCGGCGTCTCGATCGCGCGGCTCGCCGGGACGGCTCTCGTGGCTGCGCTGCTCCTGATCGGCATCGAAGTGCTGCTGGGGGAGTTTTTCGCCCCACCGTTGCAGGAAGCCGCCAGGGAGCACAAGGCGTTCAGCAAGTTGACCAATGTCAGCTTCGGCAGCGGCAGCGGCGCCTGGGTACGCGACGGCAACCTGATCCTGAACGTCGCCCGGCAATCCGGTCAGCGGCAGTTCGGCAGCATGCAGATCTTCGAGTTGTCCGCCGGGCACCGGCTGCTCGCGTTGGGACATGCGGTGC
>VBNY01000044.1 GCA_005877705.1 Gammaproteobacteria bacterium | reverse complement strand
CGGTGGGCCAGGCAGGCTGGCGCGGCAACCGGGGCAAATGAGGGCCTAGGGCGCCGCCGCTTTCAACAGCGGCAGCCGTGCGACCACGGCTTTCGGCCGGCGCTCTGCGTTGTACAGCCCCCAGTGGGCCTCCGCGGAGTGGTCCCCAGGGACGGGATTCGCGTCATGTACGCGCCACGGCGCATCGAAAGCCGAGAAGTACGCGAATGCATGGCTGTCCGAGGCCGGCACACGCCGCCGCAACTCCTCGTAGAACGAGGCTTGACGCTGCTCCGTGTAGCCTTGGTCCTGGGGCGCGGTGGGGACGCCGGTTTCCTTGATCAGGATGGGGCCGCAATAAGCATCCGCCAATTTCGCGAGCACGTTCACGACGAACTGGGCGGCGTTGCCGTCCGGTGCGTTACGAAACCATGGTTGAAAGATCGGATGCACGTTCACGAGCAGAAAGTCCAGCCGCCCGAGCAGCGGCAGGGCTGCTCGGGCGTAAAACATGTGAAACGGCTCGGTCGTAGAAATCGGCACCTGTGGAGCCTGCGTATGCACCTGCGCGATCAGCGCCGCGAGCTCGGCGAAGCCGGTGCGGCGGCCGAACACCATTTCGTTTCCGAGCGACAGCCCCGCCACCAATGTCGGGTTCTCCTTCGCGGCGGACAGCGCGGCGTGCAGCTCCGCGGCGTCAAACGGGTTCCAGACGCCGACGATCACGGCGCGGAATCCGAGCGATGCGGCGATTGCGGGAATCGCCTCGGCGCCGTGAGCTGCGCCGTAGGTGATCAGCGAGTCGAAGCGGGGCCGCAGCACGGCAAGGTCCGCGCGAATGCCGGCAGCGTCGGCCAGTGTCGGCCGCCCATTGACCACCTGCAGCGATGTGGGCTGATACGCAATGAAGCGACCCTGCGCCATCGCCGCCCGCAAACGGGCGAGCGCAGCCGTCGCTGACGAGTCATGGTTGCAGATCGGCTGCGCCGCGAGCGCGGCGCCAGCCAAGGCGATGAGCGTTGACCCAAACAGAGCGCGGATCACTTTGCGTGGCGCGCGCCCGAAGTGGCGGTGAATACGCCAAGTCCGATCAGTGCGCTGGCGGTCAGATAACGACCCATGTTCAGCCCGCCTCGCGCCCGGCGCATGGCCGGAGCGACTGCGCTGGCGGCGAGGGCGTAGCCCGTATCGGTGCAAGATGCGATCAGCACGAACACCGCCCCGAGCACCAGACCCTGCAGCAGGGCCGAGGAGCCGGGGTCGAAGAACTGCGGCAGGAACGCCGAGAAGAACAAGGTGGTCTTGGGATTGAGGAGCGCAACGGTGAAGCCGTCCCGGAAGACCCGCGCGGGTCGGGCGCCCTCGAGGGGCGCTTCCCGGACGGGTTGCGCGGGGCGCCGCAGCGCCTGCGCTCCCAGGTAGATGAGATAGGCAGCGCCCGCGTATTTGACTACCCAGAACGCGAGCGTCGAAATGGAAAACAGCGCCGCCAGGCCGACGGACGCGCCGATCGAGTTGCCGAGATTGCCGAGCGCCACGGCGCCGACCGAGGTCAGGCCGGCTCGTCGCCCCTGGGAAAGGGCGCGGGTGACGATGTAGAAGACGGCGGGACCCGGCATGACGGCGAGCGCCAGGCTCGCCACGAAGAACGCTGCCAGAGACGATCCGTGCGGGATGGCTGTGTCCACTCGAACCCCTCAGCTCCGGACGATTGAGAACACCGTGTGCCTCGATTCTGGCACAGACGGATGTGCAACGCGCGGCGCCTTGGCTGAGAGCTCAGCGGGCTTCCCGGTGGATTCCAACACCCACGATGACGAATCCCACCCCGAGCAGCTCGACGATCGAAGGCACCTGCCGCAGCACGAGCACTCCGATGAGCGTGGCCGTTGCGGGCAGCAACGACAGCAGCAGTGCGAAGGTTGCACGGGGGAGCCGCGCCATCGCGAGTTGATCGCACACATACGGGATGACCGAGGAGCAGATCCCGACTCCCGCGGCGGCGGCCAGCAGCACCGGGCTGGCAAAGGCCGGCATTGCATCCCGGATGCCGAGCGGCAGCGCCGCCAGCAGCGCAATCAGCATCGAGGCGCCGAGCCGATCGATTCCGGTCGCACCGCCTGCGCGCGCCATGCGGTGGCCGAGCACGACATACAGCACGAACAGCGCGCAGTTAGCGAACGCAAACGCAAATCCCAGCGCCTCGCCTGCGATCCGAACTTCTGTCAGCAGGTAGACACCGGCCGTGCCGAGCGCCAGCGCCAGGAAGTTGCGCCGGGTGCGCATGCCTGCAGCGGCCAGCGCGATGGGCCCGAGGAATTCGATTGCGCCCACGGTGCTGAGCGGCAGGCGGTCGATGGCCAGATAGAAACTGGCATTCATGGCGGCGAGCACGATCCCGAGCCAGATCACCGTGCGGCGCACGGAGGCATCGAGCGTGCGCCAATACCGCCACGGGCTGCGCCACAGGGCAAAGACGGCTGCCGCGCTGGCAATTCGCAGCCACGCCACGCCCAACGGCGCGATGTGGACGAACAGCAGCACCGCGAATGCCGGGCCAAGATAGTGGAAGACCGCGCTCACCATGAAGAACAGGTGCGGTGGTGTGCGCGCCGCGAGGCTCGCACCCGCGACCCGGGAACCTGCCGCTCTCGTTTCCATGGGCGGCAAGATGCCAGGCCGGAACCGCACTTTGAATACCGGATCGAAGGTCATACAATCCATCTACCTTCAAATCGTTATAGGAAACACGCGTTGAGCCTTCGCTCCTCCGACCTGCTACTCGACGCACGCAATGTCGAGTTATTACGCCTGCTCTGCGGCGATCCGCGCATGGCGATCTCGGAGCTTGCGCGTAAGGTGGGGATGTCAGCGCCAGCCACCAGGGAGCGCATCCGGCGCCTCGAGGAGGGGCAGCTGATCAAGGGATACCGGCTCGACCTCGATCCTCGGGCCCTCGGCTTTCCGGTCGCGGCGTTCGTGCGCATCCGTCCGATGCCCGGTAAGCTGCCCAAGATCAGTGAGCTCGCGCAGCGCATGCCGCAGGTTACCGAGTGCCACCGCGTGACCGGCGAGGATTGCTTCATCCTCAAGATCCACTTCGAGTCGCTCGACGGTCTGGATCGCATCCTCGATCAGTTCCTGGCATTCGGCCAGACGACGACCTCGCTGGTGCAGTCGACGCCGGTCCCGCCTCGCGGGTTACCCTTGCCGGGTGAGCGTCGCAGATGAGCCTGGAGGCTGGAACATGAGCGAAAACCAACAGGAGAAGGCCAGGCGCCTGCGCGCGCTGCACGCGGCGCCGGGCATCTTCGTCATCCCGAACGCGTGGGACGGGGGCTCGGCCGGCATCCTGGCGGGCCTGGGATTCAAGGCGCTGGCGACATCGAGCGGCGCCTGCGCGGCGACGTTAGGCCGGGTGGACGGGAAGGTCACCCGCGATGAGGCGCTCGCTCATGCACGCACGATCGTTGCGGCGACGGACTGCCCTGTTGCGGCTGATCTGGAGAAGGGTTTCGGTGATTCGCCCGAGGTGGTGGCGCAGACTATCCGGCTCGCCGCCGGGGCAGGGTTGGTAGGGGGCTCGATCGAGGATGCTCGCGGTGAGGGCAACGCGCTCTACGACATCGGTCACGCCACCGAGCGCGTGGCCGCCGCCGCGGAGGCGGCGCGGGCACTGCCTTTCCCGTTCACATTGACCGCACGAGCCGAAAACTTCATCCGCGGTAATCCCGATCTCGACGACACCATCCGCCGTTTGCAAGCCTTCGAAGGCGCCGGCGCCGATGTGTTGTTCGCGCCCGGCTTGCCCGATCTGGGCGCAGTTCGCGCTGTGTGTGCGGCAGTATCGAAGCCAGTGAACTTCATGGTCGGAATCCGGGGCAAGTCGTTCACCATTGCCGATCTGGCCGCCGCCGGCGTCAAGCGGATCAGCCTCGCCACCTCGCTGTATCGAGCGGCGATGAGCGGCCTGCTCGAGGCTGCGCGCGAGGTGAGAGACGAGGGTACGTTCGAGTACGTCGAAGGCGCGATGACGACCGCAGAGCTGAACCGATTCCTGCAGACCTGACGGGCTGTCGCGCGGGCAGTGCCCGCGGCGGCCTCGCTGTTTAGTCAGAGCGCCGGCGCGATGTCCCCGAGGCGGGCGGTACGTGCCCACTCCAGGAACAGGGGTGCCGACGCGTGGCCTTCGGCGGGCGCCCAGGCGGCAAATTCCGTCGCCGTCGCCGGATCGTACGGGCCTTCCTTCACCTCGAGGAAAGCCGCGCCGTCATTGTCGGCGATCAGGGTATGCCACGTCCCTCGCGGCGTTTCGTAGGCGATGTTGGCTGACCCCTCACCCACCGTGTAGCGAGCGGTAATCCTGCCTACCTCATCGAACGTGATCACGTCGAACCTGCCGCGCACGAGCAGCGCCAGCTCGGATTTCACGGCATGGCGGTGCGGACGGAAGTAAGAGCTCCGATTGGCCACGACGAAGAAGCGCTGCACCAGATCGGAAGCCGACGTATGGATGTTGTAGTGCGCTCGCGCACGGGGGCTGGCCGCCGCTTTAGTGGTCAGCTCATCGAGCAGCGCTCGGGGGAACAGCTTCATCGCCGTATTGTGACCCTTGGTGGAACTGCCGCCATCTGCATGAAGTCTAATCAATGGCTGAATTGAGCAGGAGGTCGTTTGCATGTGGATGTCGAGTCGTCGAAGGGCAGGTAGCGCCGCAGGTGCGGCGGCCGTCGCGGCCGTGCTCCTGTGCTCGCCCGCGCACGCCGCCACGAATGAGAGCGGGGAGGCGGCCATATGGACGCCCAAGGAGCTGCACTTCGTCTACATGGGCTTCTCCAGCAGGTACTCGTGTGACGGATTGCGGGACGATGTGAGGAGCGTGCTGCTCAAATTGGGAGCCCGCAGCGATGTCAAAGTAGATGCGATCTGTGCTGAGACCTCGGGTGTGCCGACGACGCTGCCGGGTATTACGGTCAGGATGAACGTTCTCCAGCCGGCTTCCGCGGCCGTCGCAGACGCATCCGAGAACCGCCAGGTGATCCCCGCACACTGGAAGACGGTGGAATTGCCGGACCCGGCTCGCATCGGCGCGGGGGGCGACTGCGAGCTCATCGAGCAGATCAAACAGGATATTCTGCCGCTGTTTGCGACCCGCAACGTCGAGTTTCGCGCCAACTGTATACCTCATGAACCCAATCCCGCCGGGGTGCGGCTGCGCGCGGAGGTGCTGACCGCGGATCAGAATGACACCGACGCTTCCGCCCGCCACTGAAGTGCGGAGCCGTCATCTTGAGCTCGTGAGGGAGTTGCCAGCCTCTCGAGCCGCGCGCCGTGCGCCTTCTTCAACGTTGGGCAGAAATGCCGCGAGCAGTCCGATCAGCGGCAGGAAAGCGCAGATCTGATAAACGAGATTGATGCCGATGGCATCCGCTAGCGTGCCGAGCACCGCCGCGCCGATGCCTCCCATGCCGAAGGCGAACCCGAAGAACAGGCCGGCAACGGCGCCAGTCCGGCCAGGCAGCAGCTCCTGCGCGTAGACCACGATGGCCGGAAATGCGGAGGCGATGATCAGGCCGATCGGCACGGTCAACACGGCGGTCCAGAGCAGGTTCGCGTGCGGCAGGAGCAGCGTGAATGGCAGCACGCCAAGAATTGATGCCCAGATGATGTATTTGCGTCCGAAGCGGTCCCCGAGGGGACCGCCTATGAGCGTGCCGATCGCGACTGCGCCGAGGAACACGAACAGGTGAAGCTGCGCGCTCTGAACCGAGACGTGAAAGCGGTTGATGAGATAGAAGGTGTAGTAGCTGGTCAGGCGCACGGAGCGGCCTTCGCCGTCGGCTGCGTGCGGCTGCAGGCGGGCGATTCCGTGCGTTTTGTACCAATGCCCGACGTTGACGAGCAAAAAGATGGCGAGCAGGGCCGCGCACGAAAACCAGGCCACGCTGGATTGCCCTCGAGGCAGCACGATGAAAGCCGCGAGCAGCGGACCCGCTGCAGTGCCCAGGTTGCCGCCGACTTGGAACATCGACTGCGCCAGTCCGTGCTGGCCGCCGGAGGCCATCCGTGCGACGCGCGAGGACTCCGGATGAAACACCGAGGAACCGGTGCCGATCAGGGCCGCTGCCAGCAGCAGCAGTGGAAAGCTCCCGGCGAAGGCCAGCAGCAGCAGGCCGACGAGTGTAAAGGTCATGCCCGCGGCGAGAGAGTAGGGTCGAGGACTGCGATCGGCATAGGCTCCGATGATCGGCTGCAGGAGCGAGGCGGTGATCTGGAACGTAAAGGTCAACAGGCCGATCTGCCCGAAGCTCAGCTCGTAGGCGCTCTTCAACATCGGATACAGCGCGGGCAGCAACGACTGCTGCATGTCGTTCAGCAGGTGGCAGAAGCTGATCGCGGCCAGGATCGTGAAGGTCGTCCGGCCCGCGGTGCTGGCTTTGTTCAGGGTTGCGGCTGCTTCGCTCAAGTAGACCTCCGCGCGCACCATGGCTTGGGCCTTCACGGCTGGCCCTTGCGGTCGTGTCATGGAGAACAACGTAATTTGCCGGATTTCGCTCTTCGGGCCTATCTCTCTAAAAGGGGACTGTGCGACAAGGCGCCACGCGAGCGACCCGTACTGGTTCCGGCTGGAGGGTGCGGCGCACTGCTCTGGTGCGCCGCACTCCTCGAGAGGACGTCAGAACCGCTGTCCGAATCGCACTCCGATGGTCCTCGGTGTGTTGATGCCGACATGCGGGCGCGACCCACAAAGTGCCGCGCCGATCGTCGTTGGAGTCCCCTGAACGAGCGGCGAGAACGTCGGACACTCGGAGTAGCGATGCTCGACTCCGGCGAAGAAGTCCGCTATGCCGTACGCCGGCTGATTGCCGATCAGAGCAGCCCATGACGGCGCGAGTGCCGACGTGCTATCGCTCTGATAGACAAACGAACCCTGCACATGGGCGTCAAACTGGTGGAGGCCGAACGTGTAGCGTGCAGTGAGATTACCCTTGAATTTCGGAGTCCCAGGCAATTCCGAGCCGGACGGCACCGCGTTCTGGAGCTGGCAAAAGCCCTGGGGTGGGGCGGGTATTGTCGGGTCAAACAATGGCAGTGGTATGCCATTAGTGTCGGTGGCGATACAGAAGTTCTCGGTCA